>JASJAN010000024.1 GCA_030066985.1 Desulfobacterales bacterium | reverse complement strand
TTTTTGATTTCGGCAACCATTTGCCGGTCAAAGGCAACTGGTTTTCAAGGGGGACTTTTGGGTGCTAAATATCAAGCCGGAGTTTTACCTCCGGCTTGTGTAGAATGAGATGACCATATTCCAAACGGCTTGTAGTAACAAGCGCCTATCACCATGAACCTATTGCTTGAAAACAGAGCTTCTTGAGACCGGAACATCGGTTTCCTCTGCTTGCTCATCTCCGACTTTCAGCGCTTTGCCGAGAATGTCAATGGCCTCATCGACTTGCTCTTCGGTAATGATCAATGGCGGGGCAATGACCAGGGTGTCGTACCAGGGCGCCAGGTAGAGGCCGTTTTGCATGCATGCGCCGGCAATTTTGCCTGTCATCAGCGCCTTGCCGCTTATCTTATCTCCTTTTGTATCGAACGGCTCTTTTGTTTCCCGGTTTTTCACGATTTCAAATGCCCAGAAATGCCCGATTCCGCGCACATCGCCGACACAAATGTGCTTATCACCGAGCTCATAAAGCTTTTTCTCAAGGTGCTGGCTTACTTTTTGCGGCAGGCCGGATTTAAGTAATTTATCATATTCAGCCACTGCTGCCGGTATGGCCGAAGCAGCCAGTGCGTGATAGGCATAGGTGTGGCCGTGGCAGAAAAACTCATCTTCGAAATGGCTTTTGACTTTTTCGGTGGTCACGGTGATTGCCACCGGGGTGTATGCATTGCTGGCGCCTTTGGCGGTTGTCATGATGTCTGGAGCAACGTCCCAGTTCTGCATGGCAAAAGCCGTACCGGTCCGGAACCAGCCGGACATCACTTCATCTGCAATCAGCAGCACATCGTTTTCATCACATATCTGGCGAACAATTGGAAAATACTCCGGTGGCGGCACGATGCGGCCGTTTGTTCCGACAACCGGCTCCACAATAAATGCAGCCACATTGCCCTCTTCCTTGATTATATAATCCAGATAGCGGGCACATTGGATGTCGCATCCCGGATAGCTCATGTTGAACGGGCAGCGATAGCAATAATGATCTGGTGCAAACCGAACGCCCTGCACCGTATAGCGTGCCTGCTCAGCCGGCCAGCGGCGGGGGTCGCCTGTAAATGACAGCCCGCCGGAGGTAGCCCCGTGATAGGAGTGATAGCGGGATATAATTTTATAGGCCGGTGCCTTGCTCTGTCGAGTCATTATCAAAGCGCCGTCGTTGGCTTCTGTCCCGCTGGTTGAAAAAAAGAATTTGTTCAGTGGCTCCGGTACGACTGTCTTAAGCGCTTCCACCGCTGCAATGGACGCCTCGGTGACAAATCCCGGCGCGGCATAGGGCAGTTTCTCCGCCTGCTTGACAATTGCCTCGATTATGGCCTTGTTCTTGTGCCCCAGATTCGAGCACATCAATTGTGAAGAAAAATCAATGAACGGCTTTCCATCCGCATTGTAAAAATAAATCCCTTCGGCATCGGTAACCAGCATGGGGGTTTTCCAGCCCGACTGTTGATTCCAGGTGCCGAAAGTGTGCTCCGTCAACGCTTTGATCTTTTCGACCGCTTGACTCATTTTGTCTGCTCCTTTTTTTATCGGGTAACCTGTTTGTCTGCCGTCAAAACGCTGCCAGCCTAATGGCAGGGTAACCCGTCTGTTGGTGGTATTTTTAAAATCAAACAAACCTCAAATGGTTTGTTGCAATGATTTGGGTATCCAGTCAACAGCGTTTATTGCCCGTTGGTATTATATCTCGCCGAGTTTTGTCAGGTGAGCGGAATGCTTTTTACCCAACAGCTTTAAGGCGCGGGCAACTTCGGGCTGGGCTTTAATCTTAGAGGCGGCCTCGGTATAGTATCGAACGGCTCTGTCTTCCAGACGTCGTGCTGCATCCAGAGCCTCGGCGGCATTCATTTTGTCGACACCCACACATTCTTCGCAAAAGGGTGTGCGAATAAAATCCTTGATAGGCTCCAGGATCATTTCGGTGACATTTTCGCGTCGGGTTCGCTGCACGTTCTTGACATTTTTGTCGATGGTCGCCGCAAATGATTGAAACATGGCTTTGTGTTCCGCGCAGGCCGGATTGTCCACCAGGATTTTGTAAAACCCGAGATCTTGCAGCTCCAGCTCTTCCGCAAAATTGAGGATACTCCCAAAATTCTCAAGAGGCATTTTCTCCTCCTATCTTTACGCATCTACTGTCAATGCTATTCTCTTTTACCTATATCCGTTTTAAAATTTTCGGAGTGTTGGAGTAGTGGAGTATTGATTGAGAACAAGTCGATACCACAAACCTTCAAAATGGATTACTCCATAACTCCATAGTACTTTTTAAACTGGCTTTAAGATCTTTAGCTTTGTTGTAGAATCGATTTTAAAATTTTAGATCATGTTCGCTGGCTCGGCATGAACTGTTTTTAATGATGATTCAAACTGGCTTTAAGGTCCTTAGCTCTTGGTCGATAGCAAGGCGCGAGTAGCAGAAAATTGTGCCGCGTACTTGTAGTACGTTAGCGGTTTTCTGCTTCGAGCAACACCGCTATCGGCCAAGAGATGATGGGATTAAAGCCAGTTTTAGAACCAGCGTTGAATGACCACTTTAGTATCCGTAAAAAAGTTAAAAATCTCCTGGCCATGGGCCTTGGTGTCGCCGTACATCGAATTGCCGGCACCGCCGAACGGGAAAAAGCTCATCGGTGCCGCAATACCGATATTAATACCCACCATACTGGGTGTGACGCGGTATTTGAATTCCCGGGCGGCAGCGCCGTCATTGGTATATATACAGGCGGCGTTGGCAAAACCGCGGGTGTTGATCAGATCGATGACCTCATTCAGATCTTTGGCGCGCACCACACTGACCACCGGGCCGAAGATCTCTTCTTTGGCGATGGTCATATCGGGTTTGACATTGTCAAAAATGGTCGGCCCGACGAAAAACCCATTCGGGTATTCATCCACAGTAAAACCGCGTCCGTCCATGACCAGGTCCGCACCTTCTTCGATACCTTTTTCGATATAGCCCAATACTTTTTCCTTTTGGGCAGCAGAAGCCAACGGACCCATCCCGGTTTGTTCATCCAGGCCGCTGCCGACTTTCATCTCCTTGGCAGCCGTAGAGAATTTTTCGATCAGCTCATCGGCCACGTCTCCCACCGGCACGAGCACCGCTCCCGACAGGCAGCGCTGCCCGGTACAGCCGTAAAAAGACGTGATCATCGAGGGCATGGCTGCGTCCAGGTCTGCATCAGGCATTACTGCTACAATGTTTTTGGCACCGCCCAGCGATTGAACCCGTTTGCCGGTATCGCCGCAGCGCTTGTAAATGTATTTGGCCGTGGGGGTAGAGCCCACAAAAGAGATGCCTTCGATGTCCGGATGATCGAGCAAGCCGTTGACCACATCATGGGCGCCATGCACCATATTCAGAACCCCTTCGGGAAGGCCGACATCTTCAAGAATCTCAAAAATTTTGGTCTGCGTCATGGGCACCTGCTCGGAAGGTTTGACGATGAAGGTGTTGCCGGTCACCAGGGCGTAAGGCAGAAACCACCAAGCCACCATTCCCGGAAAGTTATACGGGACAATGGCTGCAAAAACACCCAACGGCTGGCGATGGCCCATGCAGTCGATGTCTTGGGCGATGTCTTCCATAGTGTACCCGGTCATCAGCGTCGTAACACCGGTGGCGTGCTCGACATTTTCGATCATACGCCGAACTTCTCCGCGCGCCTCGTCGATGCATTTGCCCTGCTCGGTGGTCAGGACTTTGGCAATTTCCTCAAAATTTTCTTCAAAGGCTTCTTTCATGCGGAAAAGATAGCGGGCCCGTGTCAAAGGTGGTGTGGTCCGCCACTCCCAGTAAGCATCCTTGGCTGCCTTGACCGCTTTGTCAACATCTTCAGCAGTGCCATAGGCCACCTGGGCGATTTTTTCTCCAGTGGCCGGGTTCCAAACATCGCCTATTGTTTCCGAGTTGGATTCCACCCACTCCCCGTTGATATAGTTTTTCATTAATGGCAGTGACATATTGCATCCTCCTTCGCTGGTTTCTATAAATTATCTCAAAAATGCATCTAACATTTTTTAAATCGTAAACAGATTCAGGATTGTTGTGATTTTTAACCTAACCCGACTCGGCTGCCTTCGACTCGAGCTCAGGCCGAGAGTAGCTCGTCGCAGGCTGAACCTCTGAACCCATGAACGGTGAACCGTTTCTGATTGCATATCAATATTCAACAACTTAAGGCAAATCTTATTTTGTTGTCAAGAAAGATTTTGCAAATTTATACGAAAATGATAAAAATTTTTATATTTTTATACGAAAATAAATAAAAAAATTGGGCTGAACTGCTAATTAAGTAAATATCTGATTGATCTTTTATTGTGGGCGTGTTAGAAATTATCTCTCAATTTATAATAAACAGCGCTGCAGGGAGGCCAAATGAAAAAGGGGACTGCAACAAATAGAAAAAAAACCATTGATCACATCGATTGCCAGATGATTGAGCTTTTACAAAAAGACGGCAGGATACCCAACACCGATATTGCCAAAGAAATTGGTATCTCTGAAGCTACGGTACGCTCACGCTTAAATCGACTGATTGAGGAAGGATACGTTCAGATCGTGGCGGTCAGCAATCCTATTAAGCTGGGATTTAAGATTGTCGGTATTTTGAGAATTAAGGTGGATATCACTAAAATTGAGAGTGTCACAAAGGAATTGTCGAAGATCAAATCCATCTGGTTTGTAGTGCATGCCACGGGTGATTCGGATATTTATACGGAGTTTGTGGCCAAGTCTTTGGATGAACTCAATGATGTTATCTTTAATCAGGTTTATAAGATTAAAGGGGTTGTTCGAACCGAAACGTCTTTGATCCTGAAGTACATCAAACGAAGGTATGATTGGGGCACGGCCATAATTTAATTACTCATAATTTTGCGGTAGCCCTCAAACAGAATTAAATCTCTGCTCTATTAACCTTAATTAATTTTCGTGACTTTTCTTTATAGTGCAACAATCGGGTATGATTAGCAAAGATAATTGTACATAAATCAAAACACAATTTCACCGTATCTGGCAAATGCCAAATAAGATGTCTGCGTCCTGTATAAAGCATTGATATTCCCCGTCGTAAAATTAGTACCACACGATTAAAATCAGAAAATAAGAATATATCAACAGAGGAGTTAAATGTGATTAAGATCATGCTACTAATTGGGGTTGGTGGATTTATCGGTTCGGTATTCCGATATTTGATTGGCGGTTTCTTTCAAAACATTTCTGGTAGCATCAATTTCGCTTTCGGAACTCTGGCTGTTAACACCATTGGATGTTTCATAATCGGCTTTTTAGCTTATCTCATTGAGGCACGTGCAATGTTGAACAGCGAAATGCGGGCTTTCCTCCTAATCGGCATATTAGGTGCGTTCACCACATTTTCAACCTTCGGGCATGAATCTTTTACTCACATAGCCGAATCAAAATTTCATCTGGCATTAATTAATATCGGGTCGCATATTTTATTTGGGCTAAGTGCTGTGTATTTAGGAAGATTACTTAGCTCTGTAATTTGGAGGTATTAAAAAATGAAATTACCAAAAGATGGTTGTTTATTGCGCCTATTTATTGGAGAAAGTGACAAGTATGAGGGAAAGCTTCTATATCAATGGATTGTACTAAAGGCTAAAGAGTACGGCTTGGCCGGTGCGACGGTAATTAGAGGAATGATGGGGTTTGGGGCGAAAAGTCGTATTAAAACATCTTCAATTTTGCGGCTTTCGCAAGACTTGCCTATTATCATAGAAATGGTGGATACAAAAGATAAATTAGAATCTTTTCTTTCAACTATTGACCATGCCATATCTGAAGGCTTTGCCACATACGAAAAAGCGAATATTCTATTTTATAGGAGCGGTAAATAGGAGGTGTCAATTTTAAATTGTAAATAGAATTTCTAATCCATTTTACAGTTCTGCCATCATACGTATTGATCAGAGCAACTTAATATAGTTTGGAAATGAGCAATTTATTATAGTAAAACTGGTTTCAAAGCCCCAGATCATGTTCGTAGGCTCCCGCTACAAAGCGGGATTTCACGTCTTTATCTTATAAATCATTGTGTTCAAAAGGCGTAAACCGACTTAATGACGGAGCATACCAAAATGGTTAGTTGCCGAATCAATTGGAGTATTCTGGAGATAAGCCCTTTTCAGGGTGGTTAATGTTTATACAGAAATGAGATATTTTATCCAAGGTCGCGGGAAAATCAGATTTTTATTGGAGGCGTACATTTAGTACGTCGACGATTAAAATCTGATTTTGACATAGAGATTGGGAAAAATAGCCATTTATGGATGAACATTAAGCGCCGCCTATGCCGTAATCGGTATCTTCTTTACCCAATGCTCCCCAAACTTCTTTCCACTTGTCTTTCGCCCGGGATACCTTGTCATCAATCTTGCTTTTATCATCGCTCCATTCAGAAGGGCACTCCCTTGCCAGCATGGCAATGTGCTGATCGATGTCTTCCATGATGGCGTTCAGCTCTTTTACAATCGGCTCTGCTATTTCCCGGTTCGCATCTTTGAGGGCAGCTGCTTTTTGAGATACATCACCCATTTTGGCCTTCCAGGCGGCCAGTTCATTGCCTACACTTTCGCAATAGTCCTTTACATCCATGGTTTCCCCCTTTTTTGGGATGAAAATTAATGTATAGATAAATCTATAATTGATTATTGAAATGTCAATTCGGCTTGATGCATTTGGCCATCATCTATTTCTTAGATGTGAATCAGCACCTTTTCAAGGACGATGACGAGTACGAGGACGATTAAAAAAGAAAGATAACCCTGAACCCTGAACCTTTGAACCTTTACTTTTTCTTGAGAAGCGCATTTTCAATGGCCTGCATCCACTGGGGCGGGTAGGGAACCTTGAAGGCAGCGGTGTCTTTCTCACCGGCATCATTTAAGAAGTCAATTTTTATGAGAGATTGACGCAGGTCGACACCCTTGTGGACCCGGTCATGATAAATCCTTGCTATACGGGCACCGGGAATCTCCAACTCTATTTTTTTAACCCGGCTGCGATAGAAGAGCACATCGGAGAACAACAGCAAAAAGCCGCTGCTGCGGCTGGGTTTGCCCGGATCGGATGAGTTGCCGAAGAAGTTGACGCCAAAGCTCATAGCCAGGATCGTGCGGCTGCCAAAGCGCGTCTCGATCCATTTGCGGTCGCGCCAGCGCATCCAGGCGATATAGCCGATGATCCCGAAAAATGCGATCGCAATATAGATCCACTGTTGTTCACCTAAAAAATGCATAACCGACTCTATGAAACCAATGAACTTTAACCTCACGCAAAGCCGCAAAGACGCCAAGAAGTTTTTTAGCGATAATATTTAAGCTTTGCGCCTTTGCGTCTTGGCGTGAGACCTATTCAAAATCACAATTATTCCTCTGTTACCTGAACTCAGCCAAATATATCAACAATTTCTTTCTTGCCATATTATGCTTATAGCCGCTATAGCTGCCCATCGCCGCCAGAATGGAGTCCGCTATTTCTTCATCCTTTTTGCCTTCGGTGCGCAGCTCCCTTATCTTCTCGGCATTCAGCGCCACCAGTTGACGAAAGCTTTCCTGGTCCCGGGAAAAAAAAACGAAAAAACCCAGGATAAAAACCAGGACTGAAGAGACCATGGCGACATACACGTCATATTTGGGATCCGGGAAAAAGGGCCGCAGCAAACTGTCCGGATTCCCCGCATTCAACAATGAATACATGGCCACCAGCCCGATAATGATCATCAAAACGTAGATGATATAAAGAAGCGGCTTTGGCACAAAAACCTTCCTTTAAAAAATGTAAAAATGGGGAAAAGCCACGATGCGCTTTTCCCCATTTTCGATCAAGGTTTGATATGAGCGATTGTCGAGGTCGAAGATCCGCCTCTGGTGGATTGCCGCTCGAACGTTTCCACCTTTAAAATTTGAAACGCTCAACAAATTTAAACGGGGCGTGCTTCCCCTTCTTTCATCGCGGCCCATTTGGCTTCAGCTTCCTCCCATGCTTCGTCGGAAGCTTCCTTTTCCCAGACTTCAAGGCCGCGCTCTGACCGGGTGGCGCCGGGTAGAATGTTGTCCAGGAGTATGCCAAGCAAGGCGGTCACCGCCATTCCTGTGGTCAAGATGGCCTGCAGGATTTCGCCAAGAACCCTAATAAAGGCTCCGCCTGCACTCCAGTCGATCGGGACCGCATTGGCCGAGAGCAGCGGGCTGAAATGGTAGGGCACCGATAGCCCGGCGAAAAAGGAGATGCCGATTATAAACAGGTTGCGAGAGTTGTTCAAATTGACAATTTGCAGGTTGGATAAACCAACCGATGCAATCATGCCGAACAGCCCCACAAACATGGCCCCGACCACCGGTTTGGGAATGGTGGCCAGAGCGGCACCGAATTTGGCCACAATCGGAATAAACAACATCACCGCTGCGCCACAGCGCACTACCCGCCGGCTGGCCACACGGGTCAAACCGATGGAGCCGATGTTTTCAGAATATGTGGTTGTCCCATTGCAGGTTTGCAGAATACCGGCTACAAAGCAACCCAGACCTTCTGCACCCAGGCCCCTCGAAATCATGCGGCCCGTCGGCACCGGCGCTTCGGATATGCGGGCACAGGCATAATAATCACCGATGGATTCGATCATGGAAGCCAGATAACCGGCCAGCATGCCAAATGCGCCCGCCCACAGGGTGGCGCTGCCAAAATCCGGAACACCCCATTTAAAGGGCATCAACGGTTTCAAACTTAACCAGGGGGTGTTGGCGATCAGGTCGGTTTTCAAATAAGCCGGGCTGTCCGGAGAAATCATGCCTGTTATTGTACCGATCAGTGCGGCCAGCCAGCCTGTCAGGATAGCCAGCAGGACCGGAAAGAGCATGAAGGCCCGGGATGAATGTGAAAGTACCTGGGAGTATAGAATCAAGGCCACCAGCGTAATCAGTGAAATAACCCAGTTGGTGGCCATCCAGGGGGCACCGATGCCGTAGAGCGCCAGACCGATCATGGCGATGGTGGGGCCGATAACGATCGGGCTGATGATTTTGCGCACCTGCCCCATGATACCGGTATATCCCAGGACAATTTCAAAAACCGAGGCGATCATGATCGCACCGGCCACGTGCTGGATCTGAATCTGCCACATGGGCTCCGGGCCGGTTAGTTTCTGGGCCGCCACCATACCGATGATGGCAAATGTGGGCCCCAGAAATGAAAACGTACCGCCCTGAATAACCGGCAGCTTGTTGCCCAGCGGTGATTGCTGAATCAGGGTGCATAGTCCGGAGGTAAAAAAGATGGTTGAAATCATCAATGCCAGCTCCTCCGGGGGCAACCCCATGGCCCCGCCGACAATGAAGGGAATAAGAACCGTGGCGCCAAACATCGTCAGGTACTGCTGGATGCCGAGCAGAACCGCCAGCGGCCACCTGGGTTTACTGCCAAGCGGATAAACAATCCAGTGTTGCTTCTCCTGTGCGTTTTCTTCACTCATTATCTGTTGACCTCCTTAATGCAGTTGCCCCCGTGTTGTGCGGGGATGGTTAAAGTTAATGAATAGGGTTTTCCTTCCTCAAAACCAAAGGTCGAAAAAGCGGCTATAGCCATTCGACCAACCAAAGCATGAAAAATAGGGCTTAAATTTATTAACCGATCGTGCGGGTCAAATCGGTGTATTGATCGGGTCGCAGATCGCGAAAAAACTGCCAGCCGTCGCGGACTTCACGGATAAGCTCCAGATCAAGATCAGCAATGACGATTTCGTCTTTGTCCTCGCTGCCTTTGACCAGCAGTTCGCCGCGCGGATCCACGAAATAGCTGGAACCGTAAAAGTTGCCGAATTCCCAGGGTTTTTCGAGACCGACGCGATTATTGGCACCGATGAATACGCCATTGGCAACTGCCTGGGCCGGCTGCTCCAGCTCCCATAAATACTGTGACTTGCCGGATGTCGTCGCGGACGGGTTAAACAGTATTTCCGCCCCGTTGAGGGCCAGCAGGCGGGCACACTCGGGAAAATGCCGGTCGTAGCAAATATAAACGCCTATCTTAGCGTAGGCGGTTTGAAATACCGGAAACCCCAGATTGCCCGGTTTGAAATAAAATTTTTCCCAGAAACCAGGCCAGGTGTGAGGGATGTGAATTTTGCGAAATTTGCCCAGATAGCTGCCGTCAGCATCAACCACTGCCGCTGTATTGTAATAGACCCCTTCGATTTCCATCTCATAAACCGGAATCACCATGACCATACGATATTTTTGGGCATACTTGGCCAGCAGCTCGGTGGTCGGCCCGGGTACCGGTTCGGCGGTTTGATACCACTTAATGTCCTGCTCGGCACAAAAATAGGGGCCATAGAATATTTCCTGCAGACACAGGATGTTGACCCCTTTTTCACCGGCCTCTATGATGAGCGGGATATGTTTTTGGATCATGGCTTCCTTGATTTCGGCGGGTGTGCCATCATGTTGGGCATTGGATGCCTGAATATGGGCACATTTTACGACACGCGACATTACACCTCCTTATACGACATCACCATTATCATCGGGTCAACGGGCAGGCATTCATAGATACAAATTAGCTATTCTATAGTTGTATCAGAAATTGGCGTCAAGCTTTTTTCAATATCGTTATGGACAATGAATTTCATTCAACTGTTAAAGCCGATACTGATTGACAATTTTACCCGAAAAGCCTAAAATAACGGCTTTGTTCAAGCCATTTATTCAGGTTTATCATGGGGTTAAAAAATTTCACCAAACCTTCGTGTCCGGAGCTTGACAGAGAATTCACCATTTTAACCAACATTAAAGAAAAATACTCTACTCAAGGAGGAATATTGTGAGTGCTGTCGATAAATTTAAACACATGCGCAAGGGACTCGATCTGGCGCAGGCCATTGCTGAAGCGGACCGCTGCCTGCTCTGCCATGATGCCCCTTGTTCTGAAGGATGCCCTGCTGATACCCGGCCGGCTGAATTTATCCGTAAGCTGCGCTTTAAAAATATTACCGGCGCCATTCGCACCATCAAACAAAACAATATCTTAGGCGGCGCCTGCGGCGTTTTGTGCCCGACCTCCCGCTTGTGTGAAGAAAAGTGCAGCGCGATGTTTAAATCGCAAAATCGTCCCGAAGGTGCCGATCGACCCATTCAGATCGGTGAAATCCAGCGCTTTTTGATTGAACATTCATGGGACAGGGGTTTCAAGGTGTTCGAGAAACCCGCCTCCCGCGCTGAAAAAATTGCGGTGGTGGGATCCGGACCCGGCGGTTTGAGCTGCGCGGCCGAGCTGGCCCAGGAAGGCTATCAGGTCACGGTTTTTGAAGCCCGACCAGAGCCCGGCGGCGTGTTGCGTTACGGGGTGGTTTCCTATCGCTTTGACATGGACTTTTTAGAACGTGAAATGGAAGACATCAAATCCCTGGGGATCACATTTAAGTGCAATTCACCGGTTGAAGGCAAGAGCGCAGCGGAAAAATTGCTGCAGGATGGCTTTGATGCTGTCTTTCTGGCACCGGGGCTGTGGGATGCGGCCACGATCAAATCGGACGCCAAAGACATTCAGGGCCTATACTCATCGGTGGACTATCTTGCGTCCTTACGTGATGGGCGCTTTGAGAAAATGGAAAAAAATGTCAAAGGTAAAACCATTGCCGTCATCGGTGGCGGTTCGGTAGCCATGGACTGCATCGAGTCTGCTGTCCGTCTGGGTGCCAAAGATGTCTATTTGATCTACCGACGCTCTTATTCGCAGATGCCCGCTGAACCCGATGAGCGTATCGAAGCCCTGGAAACCGGGGTCCATTTTCTGCTGCTCAATCAACCAATGGATTACATAACCGATAAAAAGAACCGTCTTAAAGGATTGAAACTCATCCGCACCCGGCTGGGAAAGTCGGATGAATCCGGTAGAAGAAGTCCGGTCGAAATCAAGGGTTCGGAATGGAACCTGGATGCGGATATGGTGATCGAGGCCATCGGCAATATAGCGCCTGATGATTCACCCGAATGGTACCCGAACGTCAAGGTTGATGGCAAAAAATTGATCAAAGCCGATCCTGAAACCGGCGAGACATCGGTTCCCGGTCTTTTTGCTGGCGGTGATATTGTTCGCGGCCCAGCCTTGGTGGTCCAAGCTGTGCAGGATGGTAAGGTGGCCGCCCGGGCCATCAAAAAATTTCTGGCGAAATAGGTTCAAGGTTTGCCTGCCGGCAAACGTTTCATTAGTCTAATTGGTTCAATTCGTTCAATTGGTTCGAGTTAAGCCAACCAATTCAACCAATAAGACCAATAAAACCAATTAAACAAGCTCTTGAACTTAGAACCTTTGAACCTATGAAGAAGGAGAAATAACTGTGGCAAATAACGTCGATTTATCCATAGATTTTTGCGGTGTTCATTTCAAAAACCCGTTTCTGTTGTCATCATCACCGGTTTCCAACAGCGCCGAGATGGTGGCGCGGTCATTTGATGCCGGCTGGAGCGGGGTGGTCTTTAAAACCCTGAATTCAGACCGCCTGCCCATCGTGCATCCTTCACCCCGTATGCACTGCGTTGATATTGGCAGCAAAAAGCAAGTAGCGGTGCAAAACGTTGAGATGATTTCTGACCGCCCGCTCAAAGACAATCTGATGGAGTTTCTGTATTTGAAGAAAAACTATCCGGATTATCCGATCATCGCCAGTATCATGGGATTTTTTACCGATGAATGGGTGTACCTGGCCAAAGCCGCTGAAGACAACGGGGCCGATTTGTTGGAGCTTAACTTTTCCTGCCCGCACATGTGCATCGAAGGTGCCGGTCATAAGGTCGGCCAGGCTTTCCAATTGCTCGAGGGTTTTACCGCGGCGGTCAAAGAGGTTGTATCTATCCCGGTGATCGCCAAAATGACGCCTAATATTACCGATATGAATGAGCCAGCCATGTATGCCAAAAATGGCGGCGCCGACGCCATTTCCGCCATCAATACCGTGCGGGGCATTTCCTCGGTGGGCCTGGATGATTTTGTGCCCACCCCCAATGTTTTCGGCAAAGGGGCTATCAGCGGGACCTCCGGACCGGCAGTGCGGCCCATCGGGTTGAATTTCATTGCCTCCATGGCCCAAAACGATCAGCTGAACCTGCCGCTTTCCGGTATTGGCGGTATTGAGACCTGGATCGATGCCTTAGAATATATCCTGCTGGGGGCGTCAACCATTCAGGTGACCAGCGGCATTATGCATTACGGCTATCGCATCATCGATGATATGATCGAAGGCCTATCGGATTTTATGACCGAAAGCGGCGTTAAACAGATCTCGGATCTAGTGGGCAAAGCCCTGCCGAACCTGCATGAAACCGAGGCTTTTGATCTGGAGCGTCAGGGAATTGCCGAATATGATATGGATAAATGCATCGGCTGCGGGCAGTGCTATATTGTCTGTCAGGATGCCGCCGGCCAGGCCATTGAATGGGATGCCGAGAGCCGTCGGCCGAATGTGATCGAAGACAAATGTTTAAGCTGTATGCTGTGCAAATTTGTCTGTCCGGTCCCGGACCTGATTTCACACAAGGAAATGCCCAAAGGATGGAAACGTCAAGACACGGCTGTAATGGACAGCAGTCTGGAAAAAGACGTAAAACATGAGCCATTTACAAAGGAGGGTCCCAATGAGTGTGTTATTTAAAGGCGGTACGATCGTTAATGCCACCGGTCGCTATGTGGCCGACGTCTTTGCCGACGGCGACAGGATAACGGCGATCGGAACAGACCTGGACAATCCGGCTGATGAAGTGATTGATGCCAAAGGGCTTTATGTGCTGCCCGGCGCCATCGATCCGCATACCCACATTTCCATGCCGTTTATGGGAACCTACGCTCAGGACGATTATGAAAGCGGCACCATCGCGGCTGCCTGCGGCGGTGTAACCTGTGTGGTGGATTTTGACCTGCAGCAAAAAGGCGAGTCATTGCTCGAAGCCATAGAACGCAAAAAAGCCTTAGCGGAAGGCAAAGCGGTGGTTGATTATTCCCTGCACCCGGCGGTCATGGATCCCAGACCGGAAGTCATCGAGGAAGTCAAAGCGGCTTGCCAGGATTACGGCACCCCCAGTTTTAAGATATTTATGGTTTATGACTTCAGGGTCGATGATGCCACCATGGTCAAACTGCTGGAACAAACCAAAGAATATGGCGGTCTGGTTCAGGTGCATGCTGAAAATGTGCATATCATCGATCACATGAACGCGGTGCTGGAAAAAGAAGGCAAGCTGGATCCTTACTACCATGCCATGAGTCGGCCGAATATAGCCGAAGAAGAAGCCATCTACCGGGCCTCTAAAATGGTCGAGTTGACCGGATCCCGCATCTACATCGTGCACCTGTCGTCCAAAGAAGGACTCTGGATTGTCAAAGAAGCGCGCGATCGCGGCGTGAACGTCTATGCCGAGACCTGCCCGCAGTATCTGCTGCTGGATGACGAGCGCTATAAAGAGCCGGATTGGAACGGCGCTAAATACGTCATGTCGCCCCCGCTGCGAACCAAAGAAAGCAACACAGCCCTGTGGGAGGGTTTGCGTGGCGGAGATCTGCAGGTGGTGGCTACCGACCATTGCCCGTTTGACTTCAAAGGCATCAAGGACATGAACGGCAAAGACGACTACAAGAAAATCCCCAATGGTGCGCCGGGGATCGAAACTTTGCTCATCATGCTGCACTCGGAAGGGGTGGCCAAAGGGCGTATCAGCCTCGAGAAGATGGTGGATGTGCTCTCATCCGGTACTGCCCGTATGTTCGGTCTCAAGGACAAGGGTGAGATCGCTGTCGGCAAAGATGCCGATATAGTGGTTTTTGATCCCGATCAAAAGTTTACCGTCACCCAGAGCAAACTGCATATGAACGTTGACTACACGCCCTACGAGGGCTTTGAGGTCACCGGGATGCCCAAAGTGGTCTACGCGCGCGGCAAAAAAGTGTCCCAGTGGAACGGCGATCAGATGGAGTTTGTCGGTCAGGTCGGTCGGGGTAGGTTTATCAAAAGAGAACCCTTCGAAAATTTTTAGCGGGTTGGCGCGTTGTTCCGTTGAGCCCGTTGGCCCGTTAGCCGGTTTGCAAAAAAAGGTGCAGGAAATAATTCCTGCACCTTTTTGCTTACCAAAAGAATGTTGCAAATATTACGTGGTAAGATCGATCAATGCCGGTTGAAGACTATTGGCAAGTGTGCTTGGTTCTGGTATCAAAAACACATATGCAATTTGGATGAATTAAAGTCTTGGCAAGTTTTCCCAACCGCTATCATGAGTTTAAATATGCCAAGAAACAGGAGCATAATCATGCCAAAAGAAGAAAACCCAACAGCTTGGATCACCGGCTTAGTAGAACGTTTCTTAGCCAAATCTCCCCTTAACAATCTGCAAAACAAAGACGGTACCCCGGCCTGGGATGAGGCTTTGGTGGGCTTTGCCTCAGGGGCTGACCCCCTCTTCCAAGAATACAAGGAGTATATCGGTCCTTTTCACTGGACTCCCTGGGAGATCTATAATCAATATCACCCCGATAGCAAGGCTACCCCCGGAGACCTCACGGTCATCTCCTGGGTTTTACCTCAGCGTAAAGCCGTGCGTGATATGAACCGCAAAGCAAGAAAATTTCCCGCCGAGGACTGGGCGAGAGCGCGCATTGAAGGTGAAAAGTGCAATGCCGGTCTCAGGGCGCATGTTGCTGAGACCCTGACCGATCATGGCTATCCGGCAGTGGCGCCAATGCTGGCACCGAATTGGGCTTGGGTGAAATCGAAGAATTACGGATATGCGTCATCCTGGTCAGAACGCCACGCAGCCCACGCCGCGGGATTGGGTACTTTTGGGCTTTGTGACGGACTGATCACCCCTAAAGGCAAGGCCATGAGAACCGGTTCTGTGGTGGCAAACATACAAGTGGAGCCTTCTATCAGGTTCTATAACAACCACCGTGCCTGGTGTTCTTTCTTTGCCGATAGCTCATGTGGCAAATGCATTGATCGCTGCCCGGTACGAGCACTCACCACTGCAGGCCACGACAAGGAAACCTGCCGTCAGCACCTGATAGCTGCCAGTCAGTATGTCAAAAAGACTTATAACTATGAAGGTTACGGCTGTGGCCTCTGCCAAGTTGGTGTGCCTTGTGAAACCCACATACCTGTAAGAAAGGCTCGAGAGGCATATAAGAAGGGAGAACTTCCTCCACCACCCCCTCCTTTAGCCTAATTGTAGCAAAGTCAAATCGGTATTTTTGAAACCCTGAAAAACCTTGTGATACTTGTTTGATATATGTAAAATTGCGATAGTTGTGTTTCTCTCAATAGTTACTGTAATCCGAATATACTGATCTATAGCTGATTCGAAATACGATAGTAGTCTGAAATTGGCTATTTTTTTGTCCCTACATGGGATGTTATCGAAACGGCTATATAGCATTCCCATATGGACATATGCAGAATATCAATATTAGGAAAAAACCAGATAGGGGACCGAAGTATGCGAGCTCTCACATTTGCCCCCAAGACAGATCAATTTCAAGTATCAAAGCTTCCAGTTCCGAGCATAAGTGATGATGATGTTTTAATTGAAGTAGATGCCTGTGGTCTAAATCCAGTAGATGCGAAAATAAGATTATGGAAATCCATGGTGCCCAATATGGAGAATTCTTGGGTCCCTGGTTTGGATGTATCAGGTTACATTGCTAAAATAGGCAGAAAAGTCGAAAAATGGATGGTCGGTGACCGAGTACTTTGCCATGGAGACATGTTCCGTCCAAATGGAGGTTTTGCTGAGTTTACTGTCCAAGATGCGCAAGCACTTATTCCGCATCCAGGTGTGAGGGCAGAGGTTGCAGCTGCAATACCCTGCGCAGGCTGGACAGCTTGGCGTGCGCTGAATGACAAGCTGCGAGCACATGAACATAATTCCATTCTAATTACAGGCGGCTCAGGAGGCGTTGGGGGCTTCGCAACTCAGATAGCTTCATATTTTGATTTAGAGAAGATCATCGTCACCTGCTCGACAGCTAATCACAAATATGTGAGGGAACTGGGCGCAACCCACGTTATAGACTATAAGGCCGAAGACGTCGTTGCCCGTGTGCTTGATATAACAGAACAACAGGGTGTTTCTATAGGACTTGATACCGTCGGCTCTGATAATGATATTTTTGTTGCAAATTCTCTAAAATATGAAGGCCAAATGGTTGAACTGGTAGATACCGTTAGACCTCTTAAGTACCAAGATGCTTTTATGAAAGGGTTAAGTTTTCACCAGCTTAGTTTGGGGGCAGGACACAGGCATGGCATATCTGCTAAAGCCGCTTTGACATCAGCAGGACATGCATTCTCGTCATTGGTTGAACAAGGAAAAATCAAGGTGCCTGTTCTAAAGACTATCGCTCTTGATCAGGTAGGTGAAGCCTTAAACGATATGCTGAATCAGAGGACTGTTGGAAAGATTGTGATGAGATTTTAAATTGCTTAACAAGGCTTATGCAGTCGACGCAAATAGCTGTGCAACTGGTAACAAAAGGAGGCTTTATGTATGTAATAGCAATAAACGGAAGTCCACGTAAGGAAGGGAATACCGAATTACTTCTAAAGGAGGTTCTCGGTGAACTGAAAACCGCAGGCTGGGAAACAGAACTTGAAAAAGTGGGTGGAACAGCAATTCGCGGTTGCATTGCATGTGAAAAATGTTTTGAAAATAAAGACAATGAATGCTCAGTCAAAAAAGATAAATTTAACACTATCTTTTCAAAAATGTTAAAAGCTGATGCAATGATTCTGGGTTCCCCTACCTATTTTGCAGCAGTATCTGCCGATTTGAAGGCATTGACTGAAAGAGCAGGTTATGTGGCTTATGCCAACGGCCACGCTTTTTCTGGCAAAATAGGGGCTGCAGTAGTAGCGGTTAGAAGAGGCGGTGCCACACATGCATATGATACCATCAACCACATGTTCCAAATGTCCAGAATGGTCATTCCTTGCTCGACTTATTGGAATATGGGTTTTGGCTTAGGTAAAGGAGAGGTTCTTAAAGACGAGGAAGGCTTAGCAAACATGCGTCACCTTGGAAAAAGCATCGATTGGCTCGGCAAGGCCATTATGCCCCATATAGACACCTATCCAAAATAAATATATCTCTACAACTGAAAATTATTTTCAAAACTGCATGTTACTCCAACATATCAAAGATTTCGAAACTCCTAAAAACTTGTGGTATTCGATTAATATCTCAGGTTTATAATCCCATCGCTTTCGTGCTGTCCATTGTTTATCTTAGGGTATGTAATCCCCACTTTGGTTGAATTGTATGTTCCGGCTATGGACTCGCATTTTAAAAATTTTGTGGATAGCTTGATCAATTCTAAATCCGCATAACCCTTTAAAGCCAATTTCGGTATCAAAAAAAACATAAGGTGCAGGAATTAAGTCCTGCACCTTTTTATTTTTCCAATTGTTTATGAGAATAAAATTTTCGTGCTTTTTAAATTTCGTGTTTTCGTGGCTATTTTACACTTCGTTGGCGGACTGCAGCATAGCATGCAGCAAAACATTGGCACCGGCTTCACAATCCTCCCAGGTGGTGCTTTCAACCTCTACATGGCTGCGGCCGCCAATGCTGGGCACGAAAATCATGGCTGTCGGGCACACCTGATTCATATAACTGGCATCGTGTCCGGCGCCGCTGACCATGTGCAGGCTGGAATACCCCAGCCCATCGGCAACATCTAAAATCCGCTGCACCAATTTTTCATCGAAAGGTGAATGCTCCACCCGCCAGGTTTCTTCTATTTTGATCGGGCAGCCCCTGCGTGCGGCAATATCTTCAAAATTCTTGCGAACAATTTCCCAGGCCTTTAAGGCATGGTCGTCGTCCCACGAGCGGATGTCCACCGTAAAATGAACCTTATCCGGAATGATATTTCGCGAATTGGGATAATTCTGGATTTCGCCGACAGTGGCCACCATATTGCCGCCCATGCGATCCGGCAGCTCATTGACTTTTAAAATCATCTCAGCCGCAGCGCACAGGGCATCATGCCGGCCTTCCATGGGGGTCGGCCCCACCTGGTTGGCCTCTCCTTCCAGATAAATATCATACCAGTGCAGGCACAAAATGCCTTTGGGGGCTCCGATTTTTTTGCCCTCGCGTTCCAGCATCGGTCCCTGTTCGATATGGTATTCATAGTAGCAGTGCACCGGCCATTTTTTTGCCGGTGCGCTGCCTTTGTAGCCGATGCGGATCAGTTCGTCTTCAAAGCGCTTGCCGTTTATATCGGTGCGATCATAAACCCAATCACGCTCCAACGCTCCTGCCCATACCCCGGATGCAACCATCGCCGGTGCAAAACGCGATCCTTCTTCGTTGGTCCAATCGACGATCGTAATCGGCCGCTCGGTTTCGATGTTGTTTTCATGCAAAGTGCGCAATACTTCCAACGGCCCCATCACCCCCAGAATCCCGTCAAAGCGCCCACCCTTGGGCTGGGAATCAATGTGCGAGCCGCTCATCACCGGCGGCAGGTCATTGTTTTTTCCCGGGCGTTTTCCGAAGATGTTGCCCATTTCGTCGATGGTAATTTCCAGGTTCAATTCTTTAAGCCATGAGACAAAAAGATCGCGGGCCTTTTTGTCTTCATCTGTAAGGGTCAGACGCTGAACACCCCCTCCCGGTGTGGCCCCGATTTTGGCCATCTCCTCCAGCGAGGTTTGCAGGCGCTTGCCGTTGACACGTACGTCCTTGTTATCCATATATCACCTCCACTAAATGAATTATTCAAGCATAAAAATAGGTGAGAATAGTTTTTTTCGTTTCTTAAATCAAGTTCGTATAAGCTTTTCACTTATATTATTTTACCCAAAAATTAAAAGCGAATTTATTATCATTTGACACCAATTCTATGATTCTTATTCTTAATATATATTTTAGATAAAAAGTGTTTTGTAAATCTTTAAAAATATTGGAGGTGTAAAAATGGCTGAATGGTTTCCACTCCCCCAACATCTGACTGAACCCCATCCGGGGCATGAAGCCCATCTGTGCATGGCCGACAACGTGGGCTTTGTAAAGAATAATCTTGAAGAATACAAAAATTATGTTCGCAACGCCAAGTTTGTCTGCAAAAATTGCGGTCGGGCCGCCGCCAATGCAGAAAATCTTTGCGGACCGGATCCTCTGTAGTTTAACCACAGAGACACAGAGACACAAAGTTAAGAAGCTAAATATTAATTTAGTTAATCTTCGTGCTTCTTCGTGCTCTTAGTGGTGGATAATAAGTATCCTAATGTTTCCGTGCGGCGATCTTTACCACGAAGCTCACGAAGGCCACGAAGCGTAACACTTAAAACTTTAATGTTTTTCTTCGTGTTTCTTCGTGCTCTTTGTGGTTAAAAAAATCTTTTCTCGCTAAATGTCACCATCTTCTCAACAATCATTTAATCTTTCCGATCAACAACCTCAATTTCAAACCACCATGCCATATGGGGATAGATTGCATTTGAAATTGGAACGATTTCATTGTTTGTCTGCTGGGCGCTATTAACACCAGCTTCCACCCCCGGTATGCCTGCCTGAGCTTTTCACCTACAGCATGAAAAAATTCTTCGGATTCTTGTTTCCCACCGAGGCGGCGCCCGTAAGGCGGGTTGATGCAGACGGTTCCGGTCCGGTCGGACACATCGCGCGGATCAAACTCAAAAAAATCAATCTGGCGAACCGCAACGGTATCGTTCAGGTTGTAATTCTGAATGCAGCTTTCCAGCTTATGGCAAGCCTCGCTGTCAGTATCTGAGGCAAAGATCAATCGCTGTTGGGGCTGCAAAATTCTGGATGCGGCCTGGCGTCTGATGTAATTCCAGCGTTTTTCGATAAAAGAGGGCCAGCGGGTAAAGGCAAAATCCCGAAACCAGCCAGCCGGTATTTGTTTGGCCATCAGGGCAGCTTCCAGCGAGAAGGTCCCGCTGCCGCACAGCGGATCCAGTAAAGGTTCCCGGCCATCGTAACCGGCCAGCACCAAGGCGCCGGCTGCCAGGGTTTCACGCAGCGGTGCCTTGCCGCTGTGAGCTTTGAGACCACGTTTGTAAAGAAGGTCACCGCTGCTGTCGATCGATACGCTAAAATGATCGTCAACACCGCGCACATAGATATGCTGATCGGCGCCTGTAGTCGCAGAAATTTCTTGTTCAAATGTGAAGTCGGACATTCGCTCGCTGATGGCCCGATCAATTCTTTCGGCTATTGCATTGGTGTGATGCAGTCTGCAATGCCGGGCTGCTACATGCACCTTCAAGCGGGTTTGGAGAGGCAGATACAACTCCCAGGCCATATCGCCTGCCTTTTTTTCAAGCTGCCTGAAATTGGTAGCTTTGAAGGTATTGATGCGCATCAATATGCGATTGGGCAGGTGCAGGTGTAAATTCGCATAAAAGCAGTCTTCCAGCCTGCCCATAAATTCCACCCCACCCGGGATGGTACTGACCTGACGGATGTCGGGCAGACGATTGAGCAACTCCTGATGACAACTGTTTTCAAAACCCGGAGAGGTGGCTGCAAAAAAGAGGTGCTCCCGTCCAATGACATGGCGCTTAATGCGTTTGTATAGAGGGGATGTCGCAGGCATTTTACTGCTCAAGCTAGGTGTTTTTCCAATTGGGTGAATGTGCCGTTTTTAAAACAATCACATTCTAAGAGGGCATGCAACAGCTATCGCCGAAGCTGGAGCTCAGTTTTTATTGAGCAAATTGAACTGAGATGCAATGCTTAAAGAGAAATACTAACTTGATTTTCTTTTCTGGGTGAGAAATTTTTTCAATGAGCCAGGCCGCACAAGGATTTTAGTTTTCAGCGTACTTGAAGTACGCTGAAGGCTGAAATCCGCGGAGAACGCAGCTCATTGGAAAAAGGTCCATCCAGAAACGAAAATCCAGGTGGATTGACATTGTGCTACCTTTGCTGTATCAAAAATCAATCACACTAAATATCAACAGGGGGGAGGGTACAAATGGCCAACGGTTTGAACAAAGCCATTCTGATCGGAAATCTAGGTCGGGACCCGGAGGTGCGATACACGCCCAGCGGCCTGGCGGTTGCTAATTTCAGCATCGCTACTTCGGAGACCTGGACCAACAAGGAGGGCGAAAAAGAAACCCGCACCGAATGGCACCGGATTGTCGCCTTCGGCAAATTGGGCGAAATTTGCGGCGAATACCTTTCAAAAGGCAAACAGATTTACATCGAGGGACGTATTCAGACCCGGGACTGGGAAGACAAGGATGGCGTTAAAAGATATACCACCGAGATCGTTGCCTCTCAGATGCTCATGCTGGGTTCAAGGGATGCCGGTGATGCCTATAAACCGAGTGGTCCGGCAGCCGGAGGTGCACCCGGTGGGCCCATTCAGGCACCCGAGGATGACGATATTCCGTTTTGACCCCAAATATGAACAAATTGTAAAAAATTTGAGTCACCCATAAAGATTATAACATCTTGACATATATGTAGATCTGGATTTTAGGCCCTCAATCAGCATAAAGATTGGGGGCTTACTTTTTTAGATAATTTTTGATATTTAAAACGCTCGACTCAGGAGTGGAGGAGTACGATGCTTTATCGAGATGTACCCAAAAACGGGGATAAACTATCGGTGCTGGGTTATGGGTGCATGCGGTTTCCGGTGCGGATGGGATCCATTAATCAAAAACTTGCCGAAAAACAGCTCATGTATGCGTTTGATAAAGGGATCAATTATTTTGATACGGCAGCTCCTTATCATAACGGCAAAAGTGAGCCGTTTCTGGGTAAGGTTTTATCCAAAAACAGATGTCGGGACAATGTAAAGATCGCCACCAAGCTTCCCCACTGGAGAGCCCATTCCAAAGCGGACATGGACCATATTTTGGATGAGCAGCTGTCAAAATTGAAAACCGACCGTATCGATTATTATCTGATCCATGCACTGAACGGCGAGCTCTGGGAAACGGCAAAGCGTCACGGCGTCATCGAATTTATGGATGATGCCTTGCAAAAGGGCAAGGTCATCAATGCCGGGTTTTCGTTTCACGGGCTGGCCGAAGAATTTAACGGCATTGTGGATGACTATGACTGGACCTTTTGCCAGATTCAGTACAATTATCTGGACACTCAGAATCAGGCCGGGACCGCCGGGCTGCAATATGCAGCATCCAAAGACCTGGCCGTGATTATTATGGAGCCCCTGCGGGGCGGGAATCTGGCCAAAACACCGCCACCAAGCATAAAGGACATCTGGGCCAAGGCCGAACATAAGAAAACGCCAGTGGATTGGTCGCTGGGTTGGATCTGGAACCATCCAGAGGTCACGGTGGTTCTTTCAGGGATGAACGACGATGGCCATATCAAAGAAAACCTGGCCCTGGCTGAGAAAGCCCAACCAAATTCCTTTTCTGAAAAAGAAAACCAATTGGTCGATGAAGCGGCAGCTGAATTTAGACGGGTGATGAAGGTCGGCTGCACGAGCTGCCAGTATTGCATGCCCTGTCCAGCAGGGGTGAATATTCCCAGCTGTTTCGAATTTTATAATTCCAGGCATGTGTTCAAGGATAAAGCAGCGAAAATGATGTATCATTTCTTTAATGGTGGTATCGTAACCGATAAGCCATCGATGGCTTCCGTGTGCGTGCAGTGCGAAGAATGTCTGGAAAAATGTCCCCAGCATCTTCCCATACCGGAATTGCTCAACGATGTGCAGGAGGACATGGAAGGGTTTATGACCAAACCGCTGATTTGGCTGGTGAAGCGGGTAATGAAAGTTCGGAAAAAAAAGAAGGCCTCAACATCTGTTTCAGGTGATTAACTAATAACGTAAGTAAACACCAAACCGAGGTTGATGAAGAATAAAGGACCGGCATGAAACCCTATGCGCGGCCTTCCATCATTGCGTTTGATCTCATTATGATGTTGAGCCTGCCCCTGGTTTTTTATACGCAATATCCCCTTTAGGTTTTTTTGAGTTGCTCGCTGTCAAAGGGCAGTCCCTGCAAGCGCACGCCCACTGCACTGGCAATGGCGTTGGCCACCGCCGGCGCCACCGTGGGAATACCCAACTCGCCGATACCACCGATTTTGTGATGGCTTTTGGCGATATGCACCTCAATTTCGGGCACAGCGGTCATGGTTAAAACAGGGTACTCATCGAAGTTGGCGGTCTTTACCCCGCCATTGGCAAATCGGATCTGCTCGTAAAAGGCCACGCTCAGGGCCATGACCACCCCGCCTTCCATCTGGGCATTAATGGCGTCGGGATAGACTGCCGGGCCGCAATCGACTGCACAGATGACCTTGTGCACCGTGACCGCACCGGTTTTTTGATTGACCGAGACCTCGGCCACATGACCGGCGGTGGAGCCGAAACAGGATCGCAGGGCGACACCGCGGCTGCGGCCGGCCGGTACCGTTCCGCCCCAGCCGGATTTTTCGGCAAGAAGCTGCAGGGTGCGGTAGGGACGGGAGCCCTTGGGCAACAGGTTCATACGAAAATCCACCGGATCCTTGCCGGCTGCTGCAGCCAGCTCATCCATGAAGGTTTCCACCGCAAAGGGATTAAAGGTGTTGCCCACCGAGCGCCAGAAACCTACCGGGATGGGCAGGTCCACGTTCACGCACTCCACCAGCCGGTTGGGCAGCTCGTAATCCATGTTGTTTACGCCTTCCACCGACCAGCTATCCACCCCGTTTTTCATGCCCTGGGGAAATACGCGGCTCATGATGGACGGGGTGGCGAGCTTGTGAATCCATGCAATTAGATTGCCGGATGAGTCCAGACCGGCCTGGACATGGCTTAAGCTGCCGGGCCTGTAGAAATCGTGTTTAAAATCGTCCTCACGGGTCCAGACCACTTTGACCGGGCGTTTCATCCGCATGGACAGGGAAACCGCGTCGATTACCACGCTGACTTCGTTGCGACGCCCGAAACCACCGCCGCAATAGGTGGTCATGACTTCGATCTTATCCGGCGGTAGCCCGGTGATTTTGGCGGTGGTCATCAGGGTATTGGTCTGGCCCTGGGTGGGGGCCCAGATCCGGACCCGATCCTTTTCCACATGCGCCGTGCAGTTCATAGGCTCCAGGGTGGCATGTGCAATGTAAGGAAACTTATAGCGGGCTTCCAGGGTTTTGGCCGCCTGGCCTAAAGCCTTTTTGGCATCGCCTTTGGCTTCGGCAATGGCCCCGGTCTTGGCGAGAAACCCATTGTACCAATTGTCCAGGTTCTCATCGTTGAGGTCGGGATGGGTGCCACCGGCCCACTTGATATTCAACGCATCACGGCCCTGCAGGGCGGCATAGGTGGTCTTGGCGCAGACCGCCATTTTGTCTCCCAGAGGCACCACTGCCAATACGCTTGGTACGGCCCTGGCCGCTTTTTCATCAAAAGAAAGCGGCCTGGCGCCATAGGCCGGCGGGCGGGCCACTGCTGCCGTAATCATGTTGGGCACTTTAAAGTCGATGCCGAATTGCGTGCGGCCGGCGACCTTATCCGGTATGTCCAGCCGGGCCCTCTTGCTGCCGATGATGCGGTAGTCCTTCGGATCTTTAAGCGGTGGCTTCTGGGGGACCGGAAGGGCAGCTGCCTTCTGGCACAGTTGGCCAAAGCTTAAGCTGCGACCGTCCGGGTGCAGCACTTTGCTGTTTTCAGTCCGGCACTCTGAAGGCTTGACGCCCCATTCCTGGGCGGCCGCCCCGATGAGCATCTCGCGGGCAGAGGCCGCCACATTTCGGAAAAGATCCCAGCGGTGGCGCAAACTGGTGCTGCCACCGGTAAACTGACTTTTCCACAGAGGATCCTTGAACGGTTCGCCGGCCAGGGCCTGTTTGACCTGCACACGCTCCCAAGCTGCGCCCAGCTCGTCGGCCAAAATCATGGCAATTCCGGTGTGGGTGCCCTGGCCCAGTTCTGTTTGGCCCACCCAGACGGTCACGGTGTCATCGGTGGCAATCTCCAAAAAGGCATGGGGTTTGAAGGTCGCGGCCTTCCCGGCCAGGCCCAGGGACACATTCACCAGGCCGCCCGGCGCCGCGCAGACGGCGATCATCAGGCCAGTGCTCTTGATAAATGTCCGGCGCGTCATTTCTTTTTTCATGAGACACCTCCTTTGGCCTTCATCTGTTTGGCCGCGATCTTCATGGCTTTCATTACCCTGGGATGGGTCCCGCAGCGACAGATCACATCATCCATGGCTTCGGCAATCTCTTCCCCGGATGCATTGGGCTCGCGGTTTAAAAAGTCGGCTGCCTGCAGGATCATGCCCGGCTGGCAATAACCGCACTGGGGAACCTGCTCGGCGATCCAGGCCTGTTTGAGCGGGTGGTCTTCAGGCATGCCCTCGATGGTCAGAATATCGCTGCCCTGGACGCTGTCCGCAGTGACGGTGCAGGACCTTACGGCCTCGCCATCGATCAGCACCGTGCAGGAACCGCACTCTCCGATCCCGCAGCCATACTTGACGCCGGTAAATCCCAGCTGATCCCGCAGGACCCACATGAGCGGTGTCTCCGTCGACGCATCAATGGTATATATTTTCCCGTTAACTTTTAATGAAAACATGCGTCCTCCCTTTATAATTGATGGTTGTGTATTTAAAACATTCCACCATTAGATCCGTATGAGAAAACCAGATGTATTTAAAATAATGGAAATAGGTCCACTTAAGATGACATAAAAAAAAAGTCAGGGAAAAATCAATAGCAATCTGTGCCAAAAGGCTAACAAAATTCGCCATCAAATAAAGCAACTGAGTCGACTGGTTTGGCGTTCTATGCGGGCAATAGGAATAAATTGTCATTAACAAGTTCGTATTCAGAACACAACCCTATAAAACGACAAATATTCCCACCCAAACATGGTGCAAAAAGTCACCAACGCAGTTCAATTTGGCTGACATGGACTAATGGCCACTGCATCATCCAAAGATCAAATTGGCAAATGACCACTAAAAATTAGAAATAAAACCCATAATGAGGGTGGCAAAAACCTTCACCCCAATTTGTATCCGGTAATCATCGGTGGTGGCTCTGGCTGCTTCATCCAAGCCTTAAATTGGCAAATGAGCTCAAAAATTAAACATAAAAACTAGAATTGGTCAGACCATCTGATAAACATATTGACATACCATATGTATCGGATTATACATGACATCGATGGGTGCTTGAATTTTGATCAATCAGGCGCAACGGTTGAATGGAAGGAGGGTTATTGAGATGGGAAAAATTTTTACCCCGACTGACAATGATTTTGGGACCACCGATGCGGTTGTGATCGGTGGTGGAATTGTGGGCACCGCCACGGCCTTCTGGCTTTCAAGGTCCGGGTTGGATGTTGTATTGGTCGAGATGCGCGACGGCCTTTCCACCTTGACCACGCCAGCGTCAGCCGAATGCTTTCGAGCCCAGTTTACCGAGCCGGCCATGGCGGCTTTGGCCATACCCAGCATCGAGATGTTCGAAAATTTTGATGAGGTTATCGGGATGCCGGGCTATAATATTTCGATCAAGCAGCAGGGGTATCTGTTTCTGACCGATAACGTCGAAACGGTTGACGATCTCAAGGAAAATATCGCCCAGCAGTACAAACTGGGGGTAACCGACTCTGAATTTTTAGAACGTGAAGAAATCCTGAAACGATTTCCTTTTGTGGCGCCCACAGCTCTGGCGGCCACCTTCCGGCAGCGGGACGGATGGCTGTCCTGCCATGAAACCACCCAGGGATTTGCCAAAGGCAGCAATGCCAGATTCTTTTTGAACACCAAAGCGAGCGGGATTCAAATGGATGCAAAAGGCGTGTGCGGTGTGGAAACCAACAGGGGTATCCTGCAAACCCGCACCGTGGTCAATGCCGCCGGCCCCTTCGCCGGGGAGGTGGGGCGCATGGTCGGGCTGGAATTGCCCCTGGAGCCGGTTCGCCGCCAAAAAGTGTACATCCAAACCTCGGTGGACATTCCGCCAGATGCGCCCTTTACGGTTGATGTCAATAACAATTGCTACTGGCGCCCGGAAGCCGGCGGGGCCATCATCGGTTGGGTGGATGCAGATGAGCCGGTCAGCCAGCCGGTTGAAAAAGTCCCCACCGATTGGGAGTTTCCGGCCTTAACGCTGGACAAAGTCAAACGTTTAACACCTTTTTTTGAAGAAATTGAGAAAACTGTCCGCCAGCCCGACATGGATACCTCAGCTGGATTCTATATGTATACACCCGACGACCAACCGTTGATTGGGTCGGTGCCTGAAGTTCCCGGCTTTTATGTCAACTGCGGCTATTGGGCCGGTGTGATGCTCTCACCCCAGGCCGGCAAATGGATCAGCGATCTGGTAACCGGTATGATGGATCCCAAAGATAATCCGCTGCGACCGACGCGCTACAAGGAGGGGCTGGGTAAAAAAGAAGGCAAGACACTGATGAGCCATTAAACTGTTCCGAATCTGTCAAAAATTACGCAGACAAACGAGAAAAAGGAGAAAAGTGAAATGTCCCTTCCGAAGTACATGACTGCAGCTGTTCTTAAGGGACATGGGGGGCTCGATAAACTAATTGTTCATAACAATATGCCTGTGCCTGAACCAAAAGCCAACGACGTGCTCATCAAAGTGGGTGCCTGTGGAATGAATAACACAGATATCAACACCCGGATTGGTTGGTATTCAAAACGGGTCAACAGCGGAACAACTTCAACAGGCGGTTCGGATGGATTAGACAGGTTATCGGGAAAAGATGCCTCCTGGAGCGGAGGGACGCTTGCCTTTCCGCGTATTCAAGGTGCTGATGTTGTCGGTCGCATTGTGGCGGTAGGTGGTGATGTTTCTTCAAAACGCATCGGAGAACGCGTCATTGTTGACCCCTGGCTGCGCGATCCATCGGAGCCGGAGGATCGGAATCTGGCAACCTATCTTGGCAGCGAACGTGATGGCGGCTTTGCTCAATTTACCAATGTGCCCGCGGAAAATGCTTTCTTGATTGAATCCAAATTAACTGATGCCGAATTAGCCACATTTCCCTGCTCTTATTCGACCGGAGAACATATGCTGCATCGTGTCAGGCTAAGTGAGAGTGAAAAAATCGTTATTCCGGGCGCTTCTGGCGGGGTGGGTTCAGCCCTGGTACAGCTAGCGAAAAGAAGGCGTGCATGGGTATTGGCCATCACGAGCAAGTCAAAAATGGATTCAATTCGAGAATTGGGAGCCGATGCCGTATTGGATCGAAGCCAAGAAGATCTTGAACATCAGATCCGAACAATTTTGCCAAGTGGCGAAGCCGATGTCGTCGCCGATGTCGTCGGAGGGGCTATTTTTTCAACGTGTTTTAACCTTTTGTGCCGGGGCGGGCGTTACGTTACTTCTGGGGCTATCGCCGGACCTCTTGTCGAGCTAGATCTGCGCACCCTGTACCTAAAAGATATTGAGATGCATGGTGCCACTGTCATGCCGGTCGGGATATTTGAAGATCTTGTTAACTACATCGAAAATGGTGAAATTCGTCCTTTGCTGGCCAAGCAATTTTCAATCAATGACATCAAAAAAGCACAAGAAGCGTTTTTAGCAAAAGAACACATTGGAAATTTTGTGATTTTACCGGGTTAGGAGGGCTTGTTATGCTATTGGGACTACATACATATAGTTTTCATCTGCACGGCATGGGACAAAACTGGGGCGGCTATAAACTGCAATGGGATTCGGTCTGGGATGTCTTTGGTTTGATGGATGAGGCTAAAAAGCTAGGGCTCGACGGGCTGCATCTAACGGCTGCCGATCTGGGCAAAACCGATGAAGCCCACCTGCGCGATGTGCGCCTAGCGGCGGAAGAAAGAGGACTATTCCTGGAGTACAATTTTTCTTTAGATGCATCTGAATACGATGACCGCCTGACCAATACCATGGAAGAAGGTATCGCCATCGCCGAAAAAATTGGCTCGGATATCGGAAAAATTAGCATGGATGTCAACAGACCGCACCCGGTGTGCGGCTCTGCCTTTCATCCGGCAGTGATCCCCCAATTGGAAGTAATTGCCCGCAAAGCTGAAACCGCTGCTCCTGTGGCCCAGAATGCGGGGGTACGGCTGTGTCTGGAGAATCATACCGAGGCCTTCAGCGATGAAGTGCTCTGGATTATCAATCGGGTAAACCACCCCTATGTAGGCGCATGTGTGGATACCAACAACTCGCTCATGGTGGGCGAAGACCCGTTGACGGCCATCCGAAAGCTGGCTCCGGTGTCTTTCACCAACCATTTTTCCGATCATCGCATTGTCTTTGATCAATACGGCTGCCGTATCGTGGGGGTAGCCACCGGAACCGGAGATGTCCCCATGCGAGAGGCTTACAAGATCATCCGGGCCAATCCGAATATGAAGCGTCTGAATATTGAAGTGGAGTTTGATCCAGAAGACGACGGCCCCGAGGAAGCCCGCCAAAGGGAGTACCAGGCCGTTGTCGATAGTATCCGATTCACCCGCGAAGAGCTAGGTGTGGGTCAGGAATCTGCGAGCGAATGAAAACGCCCAGTGTCCCCTTGGTCAGCCTTGGCCGATAACATATATCAAGGAGAACTGTCAGTTGATGAAATTTAAAACCATTCAGAAAAGCTCAACCCCTGAAATTATCATTAACGAAATTGTTGAACACGTAAAATCGGGTCAACTTAAGCCGGGCGATAAACTGCCGACAGAGCGTGACATGTCTCAGATGTTTGGTGTTGGGCGCTCATCCATCCGGGAAGCCATCAAAGGCCTGGTCCTTTCAGGTTATTTAGAGTCTGCCCAGGGAAAAGGTACCTTTGTCAGAAAAGACCTTCCCGTAAATGATTTAGATTTAACCCATCTTCAAAATACCCTAGTGGCTGAACAAATCATAGAGTTAATGGAGCTCAGAATAATCTTAGAGTGCAATGCGGTCAAACTGGCCGCACAACGCGCGCGCGCGCAAGACATTGAGCGAATCACTCAAGCGCTGGAGCGCATGCGGGCCTGTCAGTCGGATATCAAGAAATTCTATGATCCGGATTTTGAATTTCATGTGGCCATCGCGGAGGCCACCCACAATGAGATGATCTGCGAAATGATGAAGCTGGTTGTTGAAAAATCCCATGAATATTATGAGAAGTTTATGCCGGATCGTTTGTGCCCGCCGGAGCAGGCGATTTTTACCGCTTCAAGAATTGTTGACTGTCTCAAGATCGGTGACGGCCGAAAAGCCTCCGAATACATGCAGAAACACCTGGGGCTGGTAGAAATCGAGCTGCAGCGGGTGGTCAATACTCGCAGCTGACCTCTGACCGGCAAATTGCAGGTGCTTTGAAAGGAATTCTTCAACATGCAATGGTATGAATTTTTGACACAACAACAGGTTGAGCAAATACATCAAGCCTCATTGAATATCCTGGAATCGGTTGGCATTGATTTTCGCTATCCACCGGCGCTGGAGATTTTGAAAAAGGGTGGAGCCCGGGTCGATGGTGAGCGGGCATTTTTTCCTGCACAACTGGTTGAGGCGCAGATCAAAAAGGCACCGGCTGAGTTTACTCTCTATGCACGCAATTCCGATGCCGATGTTGTGCTGGGGGGCGATCACATGGCCTATATTCCGGGTTATGGCGCACCGTTTGTCACCGATCTGGACGGCGGCAGGCGGGAAGGCAGCCTGCAGGATTTTGAAAGTTTCGTCAAACTAACCCAAACCAGCCCGTATCAAGATATCTGCAGCGGCATGGTTATTGAGCCCAACGATGTGCCCCATGATATCCGACATGCCAAGATGATTTATGCGGCCCTGAAATATTCTGAAAAACCCTTTATGGGAAGTGCCATGGGGGCGCAGGGGGCAAAAGACAGTATCCAAATGGCGTCCATTTTATTCGGCAGCCAAGACCAGCTGGTCGAAAAACCACGCATGATCAGTATTCTGACTTCCCTGACGCCGCTGGTATATGATGAGCGTATGCTGGGGGCAATCATCGAATATGCCCGTGCCGGACAGCCGCAGTTGATTTCATCATTGGTGATTGCCGGTGCCACCGGGCCCACCACCCTGGCCGGTACCCTGGCGCTGCAAAACGCTGAAATTCTGGCGGGGATTGTTTTGGCCCAGCTGGTGCGGGAAGGGACGCCCGTGGTTTTTTCGGGCTCTTCTTCCAATACTGAAATGCGTTCGGGTGCCTTGAGTATCGGTTCACCGGAAATGGCGGTCAATGCCGCTGCTACGGCGCAAATGGCACGGTTTTACAATCTGCCTGTCAGAGGCGGTGGTGCCGTCAGTGACGCCAAGGTGCCGGATGCCCAGGCGGCTTATGAATCAATGATGAGTTTGCTGATGGCTCAGGTAAGTGGCGTTAATTTTGTCTTACACAGCGCCGGTATCCTGGAATCCTACAGCTGTATGTCCTATGAGAAATTCATTATCGATGATGAAATCTGCGGTATGGTCAAACGCATCAAAAATGCATATGCGGTGAGCGCCGACACCCTGGCCCTTGATGTGATCAAAGCGGTTGGTCCCGGTGGTCATTTTCTGGACCAGGATCATACTTTTGAACATTTTCGCCAAGAGTTTTATCAACCAATGCTGTCCAATCGTGACAACTTCGATACTTGGTTGGCAAATGGTTCGCAACAAATTTTGCAAACAGCGAACAAGAAGGTTAAGCAGATATTGGGCGAGTATAGCGAACCGGCCCTGCCGGCTGATGCCGACGAAGATTTAAAACGGTTCATAGATACGCTGGGATAAATACAAACAGACAATGAACAACGCAAAGGAGTTAAGAATGGCAATGGAGCTTAAAGCAATTCATGAAAACTGTTCCGGCTGCGGGGTCTGCCGGGTGGTTTGCGCCCTGGAAAATTTCCGCGAGGTTAATCCTGCCAAAGCGGCCCTGCGGATCGAAGGGCGTTTTCCCGCTCCGGGAGATTACCACATTCATTTATGCGATCAGTGCGGCGTCTGTGCCGAGGTCTGCCCGGTGGAGGCCATCGAACGCAAAAACGATGCCTTTATCATTGATGCGGAGGAATGCACAGGATGCCTGCAATGCGTGGAAGATTGCCCGCATGATGTTCTTTTTGAACATAAGCAAATGGAAGTTCCCATCAAATGCACCCTGTGCGGAGAATGTGCTGAGATTTGTCCCCGTCAAGCCCTGGAAATGGTTGCTGTCGATCAAGCTTAGCGGTGTCAAGATTCAGGTAATACATTAGAAAAGGAGTGTTGGATATGCGTAACGGATATGCCGGAGCAATTTTAAGAGTAAATTTGAGCCGCGGAGAGGTTGAAAAAAAACCGTTGCCCGACGATCTGGTTGAAGACTATATCGGTGGCCGGGGTTTTTTGGCCAAACTGCTTTATGATGAGCTGCCACCGAATACGGACCCCTATGGTCCCGAAAACATGTTTATGGCGGCCACCGGGCCCCTTTCAGGATACTTTTTGCCGGCCAGCGGAAAAGTTCATTTTGCCACCAAATCACCGGCCACCGGCGGGTATGCCGACAGCAACATGGGCGGCCATTTCGGCCCGGCGTTGAAGTATGCTGGATATGATGTGTTGGTGCTAACGGGCAGATCAGAAACTCCAAGCTATCTGTTTATCGATGATGAGCGGGTAGAGATCCGTCCGGCAGATGGTTATTGGGGAATGGGCGCCCTATCGTGTGAAGAACAGCTTAAAAAAGACCTGGGTGAAGATTTTCAAATTATGACCATCGGGCCGGCCGGCGAAAACCGGGTCCGGTTTGCCTGCATTTCTCATGATTTCGGCCGACAGGCCGGGCGTACCGGTGTGGGGGCTGTGTTGGGATCCAAAAATATCAAAGCCATCGCCGTCAGAGGCACCGGCAGCCTTCCGCTCCATGATGTTGAAGGGGCCTATGCCGCCGGCAAGGATGCCTATCAGAAGGTATTTGCTAAACCCGGATTTAAAGAATGGACACCCGAAGGCACCGCCGGTATCACCAATTGGACCAACGAGGTCGGTGTTTTTCCGACCCGGAATTTTCAGACCTCCTATGCCGACCACTACCAGGATATCAACGGCAAAGCCATTCTCGAACAGCTAAAAATTACCGACAAAGGCTGTTACTGCTGCCCCACGCCGTGTGGCAAGTACGGTCACACCAAAACCGATCTGGGCAACGCATATGTGGAAGGGCCGGAATATGAGACTATCGCGCTTTTCGGTGGCAACTGCCTGCTGCAAACCATCTCAGAGGTAGCTTATGCCAATTATCTGTGTGATGAACTGGGCCTCGATACCATTTCCGCCGGCGCAGTCATTTCCTGGGCCATTGAATGCTTCGAAAAGAAACTTATCGGTACCGCTGAGGTGGGTCGTGAGATTAAGTTTGCTGATTTGCCAACCGTCGATTTTTTGCTCAATCAGATCACCCGGCGTGAAGGCATTGGCGATCTATTGGCCGAGGGTGTTAAGGTCGCATCCGAAAAAATCGGAAAAGGATCAGATGCTTTCGCCATCCATGTCAAAGGACTCGAATGGACCGGCTATGAAACCCGCAATGCGCCTTCGATGATGTTGGCTTATATGACGGCCGATATCGGTGCTCACCACAACCGTGCCTGGGTGCTGGGGTACGATGTGGCTGGTGCCTGGACCAGTGTTCATGACCTGATCAGCAGTGGCGGCGATTCGGAAAAAATGCCCAAGGCCATTGTAAAGCCGGATTGTGCTCAATATGTGATCGATAGCCAGCACACCCGCCCACTGTTTGATGTCCTTGGGATTTGCCGGTTGCAATACATGGAGCTGGGTTTTGAGCAGGAAAATTACGAAACACTTTTTTATCTGATCACCGGCAAAAAGAAAACCTGGCAGGAGTTGCTAACAGTCTCCGAACGGATATGGAATTTGACGCGGCTGTTTAGTGCCCGTGAAGTCGAAGATTTCGGGCGCCGCCTGGATTACCCACCCGCCAGGTTTTACACGGAGCCGACTCCCAGCGGCCCCAATGAAGGTCATTATCTCAACAAAAAGGAGCTTGATACGCTTTTGGATGAATATTACCGCGCCCGGGGCTGGGATCAAAACGGAATCCCCACCGAGGAGACGCTTGAACGTCTGGGCCTGGGTGAAGTTGTCAAAGAGCAAGATTGACGACATCATAATTAGGTGAGGATCAGAGAGTTTTGTTGATTCGATCGCTGCATGAATAATCAGCGACTGCATCGTGCAAACTCATGCATAAGGGGGCGTAACGAAAGACCGGCTATCAAATATAAAATAATGGGCAAACGATAAAATCAGCTTCACGCTCATCAGCAGCTTTTGGGTTAGGAGCTGTTCTTTCGCAACGCACCCTAATGCATTCAAACAGTGCACGATTCCGCTGCTGATAATTCATTCCGCCATTGTCGATTGTTGCTCTAAACAGTTTGAGAGATAATTCTTGCACAAACCGGAGGCTTTCATATGCAAGGCATTTAAGGACGAGACTATATTGAACTATGTCTCGTCCTTAATAATCCGCCTGAGGCGGACCGATGGAGGCTTCTGGCTCGCCCGCAAGGGGAAAATTAATGAGATAATATGATCTGATCCTTTTAAAAAAAATATTGATACCTTGCATGACCTATACAGTTGACTTGGTTTTATTAATGTAGTTTCTATTTCTCATTAATTTTATGCAAGGTAGGAAGGAGGACTGCTAATGAAAATAACCCAAGTGCGGGCAACCCCTGTCAACATCCCCCTCGAGGCGCCTTTTTATTGGTCGGTGGGGACCTATCCGGGTACGACCAAAACCATTATCGAAGTCGAAACCGATGAAGGCATTGTCGGCCTGGGTGAATCCCCGTCAGGAGACTGCGCCGAGGTGATCAACAATGACATGGCGCCGCGATTGATCGGCTATAATCCCATCGATATCGCCGCCTGTGAGATGCGCTGCCTGCCGGAGTGGTGCGTCGTTCAAAACACCGACGACGCCTCTGTGGTCAAGGCGTTCGGCGGTATAGAGATCGCGTTGTGGGATATTCGGGGCAAGGCGTGGAATAAACCGCTGTATGAATTGCTGGGCGGTGCTGTGCGCAAGAAAATTCCATTTACCGAATACTTTTGTTTTCGGGTAGAAGAAGATGGACGTGGTGGTGAGGTTACCCCTGAGGCGGTTGCCGATTACTGTATGAAGATGCGGGAAGAACACGGCTCCTCCATGTTTGAAGGCAAGTTAACGCTCGGAGATCCCCATCTTGAAGTTGCCACGGTCAAATGCCTGCGTGAAAAACTCGGCCCCGAAGTGATGCTTCGTCTGGATTCAAACATGGCCTGGTCTTTGTCGACCGCCCGCCAGATTTTGCGCGAGATCGAACCCTATAACATCCGCAACTATGAAGACCCGGTGGCGACCTTTGAGGAAATGGCGGCCTTGCGTCAGCATTCAAGCATACCGTTTTCCTCCCACGTGCCCGACATTCGGCGGGCGGTGGCTTTGGGGGTGCCGGATACCTTTGTAACCAATTTTGCAGTGCTGGGGGGGATCAATCGGGCTATTCGCTTCATTGGTGCCTGTGAAGCTATGGGCGTCGGTTTCTGGTGCTACAGCGGCGATGCGGGAATCTGTACGGCGGCATATTTACATGTCAGCGCAGCCATGCAATGGATATACGAGCCCAGTCAATCCTTAAAACGCTGGCAGATCGGCGATGTCATCAAGGGCGGCCCATTTAAACCCAAAAACAATGTAGTGGATGTACCCGAAGGCCCCGGTCTGGGTGTCGAGTTGGATAGAGAGGCCCTCAAGCGGTGGCACCAGCATTACCAGGAAAATGGGCCGGTAGACCATTATTATAATCCGGAAAATCCTGAGTACTTCCGGCGCCTGCCACTCGACTAGCTTTCTGGATTTAGCCGGTTGAGTCCGCCTCAGGCGGATTAAGCCCGTTAAAAAAGGAAAGATGTCTTACTCTATCTTTTTCAACCGGCTAACGGGCCAACCCGCCTGAGGCGGACAAGCGGGTAACGGGCTCAACCTGATGAATTATTGAGATAATTTTTAGAACGGTTTATAAAGCCGAACTGAAACTATCAAAAAAGGGGGGAAGAGGGTATGGGTAAAATTTTTGTGCCGGATACGGCCGATCGCACGGCGGATGCTGTTGTGATCGGAGGCGGGATCGTAGGCGTGGCAACGGCTTTTTGGCTTTCTAAAGCGGGTTTGAAAACCATCCTGGTTGAGATACGTGATGGGCTATCAACACTGACAACGGCGGCATCGATCGAATCGTTTCGGGCCCAGTTCACCGAACCGGCCATGGCGGCTTTGGCCAGGGAATCCATCGAGGTCTGGGAGAACTTTGCCGAAGTGGTCGGCATCTCGGACTATCAAATCAACCTGCGTCACGGCGGCTATCTGTTTATCAGCAAAGATGAAAGCAAATTCGAAGAGATCAAGAAGACAGTCGACGGCTATCATGCGGTCGGTGTCACTGATTCCGAGTTCTGGATCGGCGATGATGTCCGGGCTCGCTATCCCTGGGTTTCGGCCGATGTGATCGCCGGCGCCTTTCGCGCCAAAGATGGTTGGTTTTCAGCACATGAAGCCACCCAGGGCCTGGCGAAGGGCTCTCAAAAGGCGCAATTTTTCCTCGAGACTGAGGCGCAGGATATTGTCGTGGATGCGAAGGGGATCAGTGCAGTGGTGACCAATCGGGGAACGATTTCTACCCGAACCGTCGTCAACGCCGCCGGCCCATTTGCCATCAAGATCGGCGAGATGGCCGGGGTTGAGTTGCCGGTTTTCCAGGTCAGGCGGCAAAGGGTCTTTGTCGCGCCCCATCCACGCATACCCCAGGATGCACCCTTGACTATTGATATCGACAACGATTCGTACTGGCGGCCGGAAACCGGCGGCGCCCTGATGGGTTGGCATGATCCAGAAGAGCCCAAAACCGAGCCGATGCGAAAACCTCTCGGAGATTATGAGTTTCCGGCTTATACCTTTGACAAAGTCGGTGTGCTGTCTCCTTTTTGGAATGACATCATCGGTGATTTCAAGAAACCCGACCTCGTTGTTCACGCCGGCCAGTATGTGCACGCTCCGGATGACCAGCCCATCCTTGGGCCGGTCGAAAGCGTTCCCGGCTTTTTTCTCAACTGTGCCTACTGGCCCGGGGTCATGCTCTCACCGGCCGCAGGCCGCTGGACGGCGGACATGATCATTGGCCGGATGAAGCCTGCGGACAACCCCCTGCGCCTGTCCCGTTTCGATGAAGGGGTCTCGGTTGCGCCCGGTGCCTTGTTGCGCGGCCGGCATTAAATAACACCCATAACCAAGGAGGTAAATGACATGCATGCTTGGAGAGGGCAATTATTGCGGGTTGACCTGACGGCCGGCACTGTTGCAAAGGAGAAGATTCCCCGGAGCAAGCTGAAAGATTATCTGGGTGGCCGGGGGCTGGCTGTTCGCTATCTGATGGATGAGGTCGATCCACAGGTCGATCCCCTTTCAGCTGCAAATAAACTGATCATGGCAAATGGGCCCCTTACCGGCACGCCAATTCCCACCGGCGCCCGCTACATGGTCATTACTAAAAGCCCTTTGACCGGCGCCCTGACCTGCTCAAATTCCGGTGGCTATTTCCCGACCGAGATGAAAAAAGCAGGTTTTGACATGATCATCATCGAGGGCCAAGCGGCGCAACCGGTCTATTTATATGTTGAAGATGGGCAGACTGAATTGCGGCCGGCAGATCATCTCTGGGGCCGGCTTGTGCCGGAAACCGACCAAATCCTGCGGGATGAGACCACCGAATCAGCCAAAACAGCCGTCATCGGACCGGCCGGTGAAAACCAGGTTCGTATTGCTGCGATCATGAATGACAAACACCGGGCTGCCGGCAGAGCCGGGGTGGGCGCTGTGATGGGCGCCAAAAAACTTAAAGCCGTGGTGATAAAGGGATCCCAGAAAGTAAGCCTGGCCGAACCGGAAAGCGTCAAAGCGCTCTCACGCAAAATTCGAGATGAAGTCAAGGCGACAGCCGACGCCGGCAAATTGGTTCTGAGAGATTACGGAACCGCTTACATGCCGCCGGTGACCTCCGGGGCCGGTATGTGCCCAACGCGCAACTTTCAGACCGGTGTCTTTCAAGGGGCCGATAAGATCTCAGGACTTGTTCTGACCGAGAAATATCTGGTTCGTCCCGGCGCCTGCTGGGGCTGTCCGATTGCCTGCGGCCGCATCACAAAAATGGATCATCCCCGCTGGCAGGGACAGGGCGAAGGACCGGAATATGAAACCCTGGCCTCCCTGGGCTCTTCTTGCGGCGTGGATGAGCTGGAGGCGATCATCAAGGCCAACTACCTTTGCAATGAGCTGGGGCTGGATACCATTTCGATGGGCATGACCATCGGCTGCGCCATGGAGCTGTTCGAAAAAGGCCTGCTGCCCCAGGAGGACGTAGGTCGAACCCTGAACTTCGGTGATGCGGAAGCTATGGTCGCACTGACCGAACAAACGGGTCTGCGGGAAGGATTCGGCAACCAGCTGGCCGAAGGCAGCTATCGATTGGCCCAGAAATACGGCCACCCGGAGTATTCCATAACCGCCAAAAAGCTGGAGCTTCCAGGTTACGATCCACGAGGGGCCAAAGGCATGGGCATTCTTTATGCGACTTCCAACATTGGCGCCTCCCATATGAAAGGCGATATGATCTACCTGGAGTTTGGCTATTTTGATTTTCGACTCGATCCTCTTACTGAGCAGGACAAGGCCCGCTATTGCAAGCAGATGCAGGATATCTATGCTGTAGTCGACTCGGTCGGGGTATGCGCCTTTGTGGCCATGCGGCATTTGATGAAACATGATGAAAGCCTGGAGCTTGACCGTATGACCGAGGCCATGAGTGCTGCCACCGGAATAGGCTATGATCCGGCCGGGCTGCTTGAAGCCGGTGAACGCATTTACAACCTGGAACGACTCTTTTTGACGGAGGCGGGATTTACCAGGGAAGACGACAGCCTGCCGCCGCGAATGCTCAAAGAGCCTATGCCCGAGGGACCGGCCAAGGGCCAGGTGGTTGATCTGGCGACAATGCTTGAAGAGTACTATGAACATCGCGGCTGGGATTCAGCCGGTGTGCCCCTCAAGGAGACGCTGAATCGACTAAAGTTGGTATAGCGTTGGGTACCGCCAACGATTTTCAAAACACTTTTTTATTTTAGGTTTCAGGTGTCAGTGTTCAGGTGTCAGGATAGCGAAAGCGTTGACACAATGATTATCAAATTCTACTCACAGTCATTTTTTTGCTGACACCTGACACCTGACACCTGACACCCGACACCTGAACACTTTTTTTGGCTGAAACCTGACACCTTTTTTATATGGGAGGACAGTATGTACACATATACAAGCCATTTGAAAGATGAAGAGGTTCACAGTATCGATGGACAGGTTGTCAGCGGTGTGGCCATTGGGATCATCCTTTTTGGCCAGGCCGGTTATGCCATGCCCCCGGGCAGCGTTGAAAACGCCACCTCCTTTAAATACCCGGTGCTGTATACATCTATCGAGGCGGCCTCGGTGGAAAGCGTTGTTTCGCCCGAGCTGGATGCGGCGGTTTTATCCCAGCTGATCGAAGCCGGAAAGCACCTGCAGCGGCAGGGCTGTCGGGCCATTATCGGTGCTTGTGGCTTTTTCGGCAACTATTTGCCGCAGGTGGTCAGTGAGCTGAATGTACCCTGCTTTTTTTCGAGCTTGATGCAGGTTCCGCTGATCCTCAACTCTCTGAAGCCGGAGCAAAAAGTCGGGGTGCTCACTGCCAATGGCGAGGTTCTCAACGGTGCCCCGGTGCTTAAAAATTGTGGGATAGCGGATCCTTCCCGGGTGATTATCAGCGGCGCAGAGGTATTGCCCGAGATGCAGAAAATCCTGGCCGGCGAGGGGCATTACAATGTTTATCAACTCGAAAAGGGACTGGTGCAGCTGGCGCGCAATATGGTGGAAGAACAACCGGAGGTGGGATCCATGCTTTTAGAGTGCACGCTCTTTCCCACTCACGGCCGGGCCGTCCAGGATGCTATCAAGATGCCGGTTTATGATTTTGTCACGCTGATCGATTGGGTATACAGCGCCGTAGTCCGCCGATCTTTCAAGGGCTACATTTAAAACCTATCCTCAAAATGCATCTAATCCGCCAATATTCGTGGCGGATTATAAAGCGATTCAAAATGCTCGGATTTTACAGGTTGAGCCCGTTACCCGCTTGTCCGCCTCAGGCGGGTTAGCCCGTTTGCCGGTTAAAAAATAAATTTACGCAGTTTCCCCCTTTTTCCGGGCTCAATCCGCCGGAGGCGGACTCAACTGGCCAACCGGAAAACGTGATCTACTATTTTGAGAATAGGTTTTGGGTTATGGATTAGAGATGTATTCTACAACAGCTAATTTAGTTTCAGCGTCTATAGGTTGTGGCAAAATGGACTAAGTACCATTTTTGTTTTTGAGATCGTTTTCGTCAAGCAGAGCCGAACGGCTCAGCCGAGTCGTGACCAGTAACCAGCGGCCAGGAATTTGATATCTTGCTCAATACCATCGCCTGGGCAATTTGTGATATTTAATGGTATCATAGATTTTCATGAGCGTGGATTTTTGAAGATACTTTCAATATATCTGGAATTTAGCGATTATTGGCGGAGTATTGATAATGCCGCCGCATGGGGAGGATCATATCTCTGCAGGATAACCAGACCACAGGGCGTTTGCCAGTGAGCGCCGGACTTATTTTGATTCTGCTCTGCTTTGTGTGGGGCGCCAATGCGGTGAGCATCAAGTTCAGCAACCAGGGAATGCCGCCACTCATGGCCGCCGCCCTGCGCTCTTTGGTTTCCGGGGCCTTACTATGGGCCTATGCCCGCATGAATGGACATACGGTGGCTTTCCCTCCAGGACAAACCCGTCACGCCCTGGTGATCGGTCTTCTGTTCGGTCTGGATTTTTTGTTTATATACTGGGGCCTCACTTTTACCCCAGCCTCACGTTCACTTATCATTCTTTACACCCATGCTTTTTGGGTGGCGTTAGGTGCGCATTTTTTTTTGAAAGACGACCGTCTGACCCCGACCAAGCTTTTCGGTTTGGTACTTGCTTTCTGCGGGGTGGCGGCGGTGTTTCGGGCTCGCTCGCCTGAACTGCCCCCCCTTTATTGGGTAGGGGATCTGATGGCGCTATCTGGGGCCATTTTCTGGGCCGCCACCACCTTGTACGTTAAGCGCATCACCGAGAAGGTGAATCTGAATCATTATCAAACCCTCTTCGCTCAGCTCATATACTCCTTTCCATTACTGGCCATGGGGTCAGTTGTGTTCGAGTTACCTGCAGACTTAAATCTTACTCCATTAGTATTGGCCTCGCTTTTTTATCAGAGCGTAATTGTAGCTTTTGCCTCGTTTCTGGTTTGGTTTTGGTTGATTCACCGGTATACAGTGAGCCGGTTGGCGGCTTTTACTTTCTTGGCACCACTTTTTGGGGTTATTCTGGGCGGGTTGATTTTGAATGAGCCGATAACTTTATTGGTTTGGGTAGGATTAGCTTGTGTGGGTGGGGGGCTTTATTTGGTAAATCGATGAGGAGCGAACCGACTGAGAATTAGTCTTTGAGCTGTAAACTTAATCATCAGTTTTAATTTAGACGGAATCTTCAGGTACCAACATATCACAGGTGCGCTTAAATAGCAGATATTATCAATAGAAACCAAGTATCTTGCATCTTCATATTTAACCGCTATTTTTATCTTCCAACTCGTCCTCAGAAAGCAGGGCTGAGCCGTAGTGACGCTTAAACTGGGTGGATGAATATTTTTCCAGCTTCCAGGCGGGAACTTGACAAATTGGGCACACATCCTTAAACCATTTATTTCTCAGCCAGCGGGCCGCGCGGCTGTTGCGGGAATCGTTGGCCATAAAGGTTTTGTTGCAATGGGTGGTAATCTGAGCCTGGTCCCCTATCAGTTGAATATTCCGGATACCGTGTAAAACTCCTTTGCGCGAAGGCCACAATTTAATCTTATCAATCAGCCGAAAAAGATCAACGCGTTTGCGGTAATATCGTTTCGCCATCATTTTAGCTTTCTGAAAGGTATTCACAGTGGTGCCTGGCGGCGCTGACCAGCATCGTGGCCACCCCCAGCTGAAGGGGATCATGCAGAATTCGATTGGATATCGCGGTGTGGGCTTCATCATCCAGACCGTACGGCATTCCAGGAGCGCTCACATAGGTATGCGGCGTAATATGCTGTGCATGGATAATGTTGCCGGCCGGTGAGGCATCTATGATCAATCTGTGCTGCACAAGCGCGGCGTCCAACGTATCGACAAGCTGAATATGCGTATCCAATTTGTGACGGATCGCTTCAACCGAATTCTGTGCGGTTTCCCCGTTGATATCATAAACCGAAACCCGGGCACCCATATGAACCAAAGATTGCGCTGCACTGCCGCCCACCGGACCACAACCGATCACCAGCACTGTCTTGTCTTTCAAGCCGCCGGTCATCAGATTGAGACCTGTGGCATAGACCTGCCCAGTGCAAACCGCATTGTCGGCAATTTTCCGGCTATGAATATGCAGCGCCACAAAGCGTTCATCATCGGCCAGCATCATCACATCCGCCTTCTTTTGAACTGCCTCTGCAATGCCGGCAACATCCGTGGACTGAGTCACAAAAGCGTTTGCACCCATGTGTGCAAGGATGCTTAAAACAGCATCGCAGAAACCGCCAATGATGCCTTGGCCGCTGGATATGGGGACGACGGATACCTGAAGATCGGGCAGTACGTTTTTGATGCGTCCTTCACCGGTGTCAACGGCACGACAGGCGATGCTGCTCAGGGTATGACCCGTCCGGGCAGCCAATTCCGCATCATAATTCTTCAAATTAGCAGCAATATCGCTAATGTCAGTGTTGATCAGTCGGGTCACAAATTTTCTCCTGATCCGAATCCTGCAGGGGTGGAATCTTGATAATTGTCAAGATTTAAGCTTTTGCGGATTTCATCAATGATGCTGTTGCGTTTTTCCCGAGCGGCCATCATATTTTCTTCCGTCACAATCAGGGTGGCAACCCATTCCTGACGGCCTCCGGCGTAGTTGGTTATAGCCTCATCGGCACCGAAAAAACCCGGCTCGATATGCAGGGGATCCTCTATCGTCATGATGCGTTCGCCGGCGATTTCAAGGCGATCAGATGTTACCCTAAGGTGTTCGTATATCACGTCGGATTCACGAGCAGGTACGGGATCAGTGTAAGGCCAGCGGTCTATAAACAGCTCCCCCAGCAATTGAACCATATTTATGCCGGTTGACCAATAGACAGCCGTCGGGGTCTGGCTGGGCAGACGCGCGTCGATTTCAATCACTTTCAGTTCATTTTTATGTAAAATGACTTCGACATCCATGATGCCTTTCAAATTTAAGGTATTCGCCAGTGTCAGCGAAAGCCGTTCAAATTCATCAATCAGCGAATCGGCCAGATTCGATGGTGCTGTTACCCGTTTGCAGTCATAGCGGCTGTCCATTTCCAGTTCGGTGACCTGCGGTGTCACATATTGTCCCGGCAACCCGACGATCTCTAAAGAATATGACGGCCCGGTAACAAATTCCTGAATAAGCCATTCCCGGTTATCAGCGATGATGGCGTCCGGCAGGTCGGCTCGCTCTTTATAGATTTTTAGCCCCCGGCTTCCGCTTCCGATACCGGGTTTGGCAATCACCGGAAAGTTGCATTCCGGCCAACCGGCGGGAGTGGATATGTCGGCAGATTTGAAAAGTTGATCGGATGTGATTTTAGAGCAGGAAATGCCGTACGCGGTGGGATCAAAAGCAAACGGGATTTCCATGTTCCGGGTTACCCGGTGTAAACAGTCCAGGGCGGCTGGATTTTCCAGGGTAGGTATAACAAGGTCGACACCATCCAGTGCCTGAGTTAGATCCTTTTTTGAGGTAACATCTATGCGGGTGAAGGAGTTACCAAGACCGGCGGCTGGAGCGACCGGCTTGCGGTCAAGGACGAGAACGTCCCAGCCTGCCTTGTGAGCCAGGTAAGCTGCTTCAACACCCTGGAGATTCCCGCCGGCGACGGCGACTAACATGCAGCCTCCGTGCGGATTTGAGGGTTGGCGACAAATTGTTGGCGGCCTTTGAGCCAGCTCTGGTAAACTTTGCGGCTAGCCGGTTGCAGCCCAAGGGGCTGCAAAACGTTTTGCACGGCCGCTGTTGTGCGACCGCCTTCTTCTATGTTCAGCGAATGCTGAGCGACACCGAAAAGGCCTTCACCAGGGGGTACGATGGATGTGACCACATTGGCGCCCGCATTTAGACGGCTTCTCAACCCGGCGATGCCTGCCACGTCCAATGATGCCGGGATAAGGCGATCAGGAAAGACAAGTCGCATGATCGCAATCATGAGGGTCTCTCTGAGGGGGTCCGGTGGCGCTTGTTGTGCCATGGGTGTCCCTAGTTGCGGAACAAAGTTCATTACTCTGATTTGATCCGCTCCCACTTTATTCATTACCTTTAGCGATTGAACGATATGATCCGGGGTTTCGCCCACCCCGCACAGCAAACCTTCCTCTACGAGCATACCGCAATGGTGGGCGTCAACTTTACTTTGCATGCGACGATGATAATCCTGACTGGGTCGCAGTTTTTCGAACAACGATGGATTGTGGGTTTCCTGATAGCACGCATACCAAACCGCGCCTGCTGCGGCCAGCCGCTGCATAACCCCCGCGGGCACCACCCCCGGAGAGACCATTATCGGCAGCCCTGTTTGTTTTTGTAAAGATGCCACCAGATCCGCAAGCCGATCAAAACCAGCCCCAGGGCCGTTGAACATATCAGGGTCTTCACCCATGGTCAGATCGATCAGATGAACACCGGAATCCGCCAAGCGGGTGGCGGCAGTCATAATTTCCTGTTTTGTTTTGCGGTATCGTGTGGTTTGCACATTCGAGCGGCGAAAAAGACAAAAGCGGCAATCATTACGGCAATAGGTACTGGCGTAGATAAATCCGTACATGAAAATTTTGTTACCGAAATAATTGCGACGCACGTTGCGGGCCTTTTCAAAAAGCGCCTCGATCTGACCTTCATCCTGCAGGTTCAGAAGAAATGACATCTCAGCTGTTGACAGGTTTTCTTCTGCTTTTATTTTGGAAAGCAGGGCTTCAAAGACTTGCCCTTTGTCTGCATCGTTCACTTTAATTCTCATTGAATATTTAAGCGGATACCATCCAAATAGGTGAGGCTGCGCCCCATCTTTGCCAGATTGCTACTGCTAGCAGCCACCATGAGCAGCCGTTCGAGCCCAAAACCGATGCCAACCCATGTATCCGTTATTTTCCAGGGCCGATCCAGCGGATGCGGGCCCATAGCGGCCGAACCGATCTCAACCGGATCCTTTCCAGCCACCATGTCGATGGTATCACCATAGATTTCGGATTTTATCTTCTCAAAGCGATAACTACTGATGCCGGCGGTCTCAGCAACCAAAGCGCCTAATTCTGAAATTCTCTTTTTTCGCTGATCGGTGGGAAGCCCCATTTCAACCAAATTGAGCATGGTGAACTCACTGGAATGCTGGGCACCATGAGATTCCTTGCGAAAGCAGGGACCGATCTCAAAAACCTTGACCGGTTTATCCCACAGGCGCAGCAGGTCCACCAAAACGTAATACAGATGGGGTGCCAGCATGGGTCGCAAACACTTATTTTTATCGAGCCAGTATATCTGGGAATTCAGCGGGTGGTCGGCGTCAATCGACATTTTCTGCAATAGGCCCCGCGACATTAATATCGGTGTGGTGACTTGGACGAAGCCCTGTTTGATCAGCTCCTCTGCCAGCTTGGTTTCAAGCCTGCATAGTCCGGGCCTCATTTCATTTTCACGAAACGCTTTTAGGCGCTGCCGTAATTGCTGCGCCTGCTTATTTTCGATTTTCTGGAAAGCACTTTCCCGAGCAGCCGTATTCTCAAATTCCTGGTTCAAATCAGACTCGGATGCTTCCAGCTCCTGCAATCGTCTTAGCTGTGTTTCGGTCCACGTAACCATATGAATCCTCAACTCTGGCAGAATCTAAAGTTTAATGGCGGGGAGTACGGGAGTTGCACCCGCCTATGTGGATTTAGAGTCCACACGATCACATTGCGATCCACCCCCCGCATTTTAATGATGATTTACATTTTTTGCAAAACGATATTTCTCAATAAATGTGCATGAATTTTGCACGAGTCGCAGGCTTTCATATGCAAGGCATTTCAGGGCGAAGCTATAGTGAACTATGCTTCGCTCTGAATAATCCGCCTCAGGCGGACCGATGGAAGCCTGAGGCTCGCCGCATTGTTTCCAGGGTGAAAATTAATGAGATAGAATGATACACATCCATTAAGAATGATCTGCTATTGTTATACTCCGCCGGTTCGTTGCATCGCTATTGTATATTTTTATGATTGCTTCTCATTAATTTTCATGCAAATTCAAGCACCAAATATCAAAATACATCAAATGATCAGCCTTGAGGCTGACCCATTTCGTCCCATCCATGCAGTCGATAATAATCCTGCAGCATGGTTTCAAGCTCATCTTCGGTGATGACCAGCCCGGAATCTTCAAGTTTGCGGTGAAAGATTTTCGGCAGCCGATCATCCTCGGGCTTTAACCCTTCCCGCAAATTGAACCGCCGGATGATGTCAGCAATCTGCCGGGCCCTCTGCTGCAGTCCTGCTTTACCTTCATCGATGCCGGTTAAGGCCCGGATCATTTCTGCCAGCTTATCCCAGTCGTAGAAATCACGGTAAAACCGGCAAAGAATCAACGTGTCGAAAAGGGTCAACCGATCTTCAAAATCCAAAAATAGCTCGGCTTTACCTTCAATTTGCTCCGGTGGGATCATGCCGCTGATTTCCGGTTTATAAAAAGTGGCTCTCAAGTGACACGCCCCCCGATCCGAGGTGGCATAGCTCAAGCCCATGCCTTTGAGAGAACGCGGATCATATCCCGCCGGCTCAAGTCCCTTAACGTGAACCGCCTGGTCTTCCATTTGCCATTGCCGGGCCGCCGCTTTTATGCCACCAGCCAGCACTTCACCGATGTCTTCTCTGGCGGCGATTTTATGAAGCAAGTCGGCGATGGCGTCGACATCACCATAGTCGATCGGATAATCGATGCGGCCCTGTTTGGCAGCTTCAATCGTAAAGGCGCAAAGGTTGCCGGCTGTAATCGTATCCATGCCCAGACGATCACAGATATCATTCAGATAGGCAATTTCTTCGATGCTGTCGATTAGGCACAGTCCCCCGAAGGCATAAATGGTTTCATACTCCGGTCCTTCGATCTTGAGGCCGGCATGACGACCCTTTTGGACGGTGCTCATGCGCCCGCAGGCCATAAAACACTTTAGGCAGGCATGGGGCTTGACATCGCATCTTTCATGCAGGGCATCGGCGCTGATTTTTTCCCAATCCGTATAGACGCCTTCTGCCCAGTAGCGCGTTGGAAACGCACCGGCGGTGTTGATCAGCTTGACCATCATGGGGGTTCCCAGTGACTTATAAGCATTGGTCGCCGGGCTGTCTTTGGCCTCTGCCGCGAGATTCTTGGAAAATTCGCGCACCGCTTTGTCATCATAAAACGAACGTTTCTGATCGCCCTGAAATAAAATGCCTTTGATTTGTTTGGCGCCCATGATTGTGCCGACACCGGTTCTTCCAGCGGATCGCCAGTAATCGTTTTCAATGACCGCAAAGCAGACCTGATTTTCACCAGCCGGTCCAATTACCACCGCGCCTTTGCGTCGATACCGATTATCGGATTTGCCGAAGCGCTGCATAACGGCATCTTCAGCAGCGTAAGTTTCCATTCCCCAAATATCACCCGCTTCATGAAAATCTACTCCTTCGGGATGAATCACCAGGATGGTGCGCTCGGCGCACCTTCCTTGGATGACAATGGCGTCAAACCCGGTGCTGTCGATGGCCTCAGGCACCTTGCCGCCGGAATACGATTCCGAATAGAATCCGGTCTGAGGTGACTTGGTGAAAACCCCATAGCGGCACGATCCCCAGATGGTGCTTCCCCCGCTGGGCCCAGTGGCAAAAATTAAAGAGTTTTCCGGGGACAACGGATCAACACCCGGTGGATTGAGGCTCGATAACAGATGGGCGCATAAACCTTTGCCGCCCAGCAGATTATTGGCGTCTTCGTCGAGGGCCTCGATGGAAAAACGCTTGTTGCTTAAATCGATTTTTAATATGCGGTTGTAAAACCCGTGCATGTCTTCCCCCTGTCATTGGCGGCATGTTCATCAATGACACGCCGCGGAATGGAATCCATTAGATACCGAGACCGAAATTAACGGCATGCAAAATTAATCTTGCATCAGGAGCTCTTTGACTTTTAAAACACCGTCCTGGGCATCTTCAGCATAGGCATCTGCACCGATGCGGGCCGCCCAGCGGGGTGTTACCGGAGCGCCACCGACGATCGTTTTAAAGCGATCCCTAAGACCTGAGCTTTTGAGTGCTTCTTCAATCTCTTTTTGCTTCGGCATGGTGGTCGTTAGCAGGGCGCTTGTGCCAATGATGTCCGCATTTAATTTTTCGGCTTCTTCGATAATTTTGTCGGTCTCAACATCGCGACCCAAATCATGTACGGTAAATCCGTTGGCCTTCATCAATGAAACCACGATTGCCTTGCCGATATCGTGGACATCACCCTTGACTGTGGCAATAAGCACTGTCGCCGGGCTGGCCTGCTTTTGCGATTCGTCGGCGATGGCTTCGTTTACCAGGTCGGTGACCGTTTTCATGGCATCGGCGGCTTTAATCAATTCCGGTAAAAACAATTGGCCGCGTCCGAATAAATCGCCCACATGATTGATTCCGGGAATAAATCCTTCCTTTAATAACTCAAGCGGATCGGTGCCTTCGGCAATGACTTTTTCGGCGAATTTAGCCGCTTCCTCTTTGTCTTGCTGAACAATCAACTGTTTGGCTTCCTCAATGATCTTTTCATCTATCATGAACCTATCTCCTCTACGGCTACAATTTAATCTTAAATCCCAGCTTTGGCTTTAAAGCGGTTGACGCAATTGATATCGATATCCAGAACTTCGGCAATGCGGCATTTGGCTTCAATGCCCAGAGCATCGCCGGCCTGCGGTGAAATAACACCTAGGTTCAGATCCTGGCGGACTTCAGTCATAATGACCGGGTCAGCTATTTCGGCTACCGATAAACTTAATTTATTGGCGACATACTCTTTGGCTTCCTTAATTTTCATGCCGCGGGACATTTGCATGCGGGCGACCAGATCTCCGGAGGTCCGCATTCCGCCCATGCCCGAGGCGTGTGCGTGAGCAAGCGCCATGGCGAACGGATCGCCGACGCCAACCTACAACCCGTCCAATCGACAGATTTCCACCATGGCTTTGGACGCCCGGGAAACCGTATCGATGGGGGGATGATCGCAGGTTGGGACGGCCCCGACACCCATACCCATATTCGGGTGAATGGGAATTTTGGCGACTTCGCCGACCGCTTTGGTGAAGGTCACCACCCGCGCCACATTCCAGGGGGTGGACTCGGTCGTATTGGTATTGACAACCGGGCCATAGATCGTGCCCCCGGCTTTTTCGACCAGTTTGACTTGATCGTGAGGGTAGAGTCCGGCCAGTCGGGTGCCTTCAAATTCAAGACCGGCGTGCATGCCGAGGATGAATTCACCGGCCATACCGATCTCGACACACGTATGCGGGTATTTCTCCTTCAACTGTTGGGTGGCCAACAGGGCCGCCAGAAAATCAGCATCGCCGGCTGCACCTGTGGAGTCGATATTTATCCCGTCGGCCCCGCATTCAATCATGCAGCTGCCCACAAAGACGATATCTCTGACAGCCTCTTTGACCGCCAGTTCGTGGGATGCCTGCGCCTCTTCTATTTTGCCCGCCGGCATGAGCTCGGCCGGATTCGGAAACGGGCCGTCAGGCTGGGAGTAAAGGCCCAAATTGGGCATGGCGCCATAAAACATGGGCGCATGCGTGGTTAAAAGGGCCTGTTCCATGACCGGTTGCTCAAAGGTAACGATGGGTTTGATGGGTTTGAAGCTATAATCCACGTGGCAGAGCTCCAGTGTGTCGGCGCCCATGACCTTTTCATATACCTGCAGGCCCTGGATGCGCTCAAGATTGAGCCCATGGCGCCTGATTTTCACATGGGCGCCATCGTAGGTCAGAACGATTTCCTGCCCGGGCTCCACACTGATAAATTTATAGGGCGAGCTAAAAATATCGAATAGATGGTTTAGCTCATCTTCGGTTAGCGGCGGTATTTTGCCACGATCCGCCGCGTCCTCGGTGCCGGCTTCCAAATCCGCCCGCAGCTCACTTTCGCTCATTTCAGTGGGCGTTCCGTCACCGAAACGGGTAAGAATCTTTCCCATAATATCCTCCCTTATTCTTTTTTCGCTCAAGCGGTTTCAATGCTCGGGCGACGTCCGTAAACATAAACCGTGATATTCTCCGGGAGCGTGAGATTTAAAATTTCCTGTGAAATCTCATCCAACTCATCCACCTTTAATTTAACAATAAGTAAGTGGTGCTTTCCGGTAGGGTCGTGGTGCACCTCCTGGGTGATGACGGATTTCTGATACCGCATGATAAACGCATCAGCCTCGCTGAAATCTGATCTGTTTTCCATGGTTCCGGTCTTTTCGAAAATGATGTAATCAGAAGACGGATCCAGATTCTGTTTGATCTCTGCGAAGTTTGCCAATATGGCATTATTGTTCTTATTCATTGGCACTCGAGAGGGCTGCCAGCCCTTCCTCCATGATGGCAAAGCCTTGTTCCAGTTGTTCATCCGTAATCACAAACGGCGCCAAAATTCGTATGATGTTGCCGAAGCTGCCACAGGCCAGGATCACCAGACCTCTTTCGTAGCAGAAACTTACCAGTTGTTTGGCTTCATCGGTAGCGGGTTCTTTATTGTCTCCCTTGAGCAGCTCCAGCCCCAGCATGGCGCCCAGACCTCTGATTTCTCCGATCATCGCGAATTGCTGCTGCCACTTTTCAAACCGCGCTCTCATCTTTTCCCCTAAAACCGCCGCTTTTTCTACCAGGCCTTCTTCCTCGAAAACCTCCAGCACGGCCAGTGCAGCCCGACATGCCACGGGATTGCCCCCATACGTTCCGCCCAGACCCCAGGGATGGATGGAATCCATGATCTCCTGCTTGCCGATGACGGCTGCCAGCGGCATACCGGCTGCCAGGCTTTTGGCGACCGTAATCAAATCCGGCTCTACATCCCAGTGTTCGATGGCAAACATCTTGCCGGTCCGACCCATGCCGCTCTGAATTTCATCGGCCACGAAAAGAATGCCGTTTTCTCGGCAAATTTTGGCCAGCTCCTGAAAATAGCCGGGCGGTGGCGCAATAAAGCCGCCCTCACCCTGTACCGGTTCGATCACAACCGCTGCCACCGCTTCTGGGTTGACGTGTTGGACAAAAAAATCATGAAGCTTCTCCGGCCCCACCTCGTCGCCGAAAGGCATCCGGTATACCTCCGGCGCAAAGGGGCCGAATCCGAATTTATAGGGCTTGACCTTGCTGGTCATCGTCATGGTCAGCAACGTGCGGCCGTGATAAGCGTTTTCAAAGACGATAATGGCAGGCCGTTTGGTGTAATAGCGGGCAATCTTAACCGCATTTTCAACCGCTTCCGCACCGGAGTTGAGAAAAACCGCTTTTTTGGGGAAATCGCCGGGGGTCACTTGGCAGAGTTTTTCAGCCAGCATTACCACCGATTCGTACGGGTTGACCATAAAGCAGGTGTGGGTAAATTTTTCGGCCTGATCCTTTATCGCCGCCACCACCTTGGGATGGCTGTGCCCGATGTTCATAACCGCGATGCCACCGGCAAAATCAATATATTCTCTGCCTTCAACATCCTTTATGATGGCCCCTTTGGCGGATTCGACATATAAGGGCGTCACACTTGCCACCCCGTCGGAGACATAGCGGCTCCTTTGTTCGTGCAACACTTCGTTTTTTGCTTGAAGACTCATAGATTTGCTCCTCTTCTGTAAACGTTAAAAAAGAAATAATGCTTGAACCTTGCTTTGCGCTATGATGCGCGCCAGCGATAATAGGTTTTTAGCCATCCGCTGACGCTGCGAGCAGCGTCATTTAAACATTTTGGCCGGTGGTCGATTTCACCTCCGCTGCTCTGCCTAGCAAACGCTTACCCATTCGATTCTTAAAAAAGTTGAGATTCCCCAGTATGCCTTCCGGCATGAGTTTGATGGCAACGACGACAATCGCGCCAAAAATCAGGAAACGATAGGCTTCTAACGGACGCAAAAACTCATTTAAAAAAAGAATAATAAAACCGCCTAAAAAGGCGCCCGGAAAGATTCCCATGCCTCCGATGATCATCATGAGCATGACCAAAAGGAAGATATCAAGACCCAACAATCGGGGAGAGATAATGCCGGCATAATGAGCATAAAATCCACCCATGATTCCGGTCAAAAATGCCGAAAGGCCAAATACCATCAATTTATACTTATATTCATTTATGCCCAGGGTTTTGGCAAAGTCCTCTGAGTCGCGCAGGCCGATGAATCCTAAACCAATTGAGGAAAAAATGGTTTTATAGACAACTAAAAGGACCAAAAAGGATATTACCAAAGCGGTATAATACCACGGAATCAGATCGGTACGTGAAAACGTATATGCGCCTAAACTTAATTTTGGAATGGACATCAGACCCGTGCTACCGCCGGTGCCCAGTGGGTCGGCCACCTTAATCATCGGTGCCACAACCAGATGAAGTGCAAAGGTGATTAAAGCAATGTAGGCGCCTTTTAATTTCATGCACGGCAGGCCGATGAGAACACCCACCAGTGCGGCCATCAATCCGCCAATCAAAATGCCCAGCCAGGGGGAGATCCCCAGGTATTTGGTCACCATGCCGGATGTATAGGCGGCCACTACAAAAAAACCAAACTGACCAAAGGTAAAAATACCGGCATACCCCATCGTGAAATTCCATACGGATGCTACCGCGCCCCAGACCATGCAGGTAATCAGGATCCCGATGATATATGCATCCTTGTAAAGAAACACGGGCAAAAACAGCAAAACGAGATATATGGCCAAATAAATGATTAGCTCTTGTCTGATTTCCATTTTCATTTTTCTATCTAACCCCAAGTGCCCATTAATCCCGAAGGACGAAATGCCAGTACCCCTAAGAAGACCAAAAACCAAAAAGGCATGACCCAGGTGGCACCCAGCCCCCAGGAAACAAAGGACTCAAAAATCGCCAGGATAAAGGCCGCATAGAGTGTTCCCCGAATGCTGCCCAGGCCGCCAAATGCCACGATGACAAACACACGGAAAAATGGGGCCCAGCCGCCATGAGGCGTGATGAAATAGCGGGGTGCCAGCAGAATACCACCGGTTCCCACCAGTGCGGTGGACAGCCCAAAGGTATAGCTAAATACTTTTTTGATTGGAATGCCGACAATTTCGGCGCCGGTCATATCTTGCGAGATGGCTTGCATGCATCTTCCGATCCGGGTTCTGGACAGAAATAAACCAAAGGCAATCATCACCGTTACGGCGATAATCATCATAGCCAGATCTTGCACGCTCAGGGTGAAACCAAACGGATTTATGGAACCACGAAACATCGGCGGCAGCGGCTTGGCAAATCCGCCAAAAATAACCAGCGCCAGATTATCCATTAAAAAGGCCAATCCCAGCGTCACCATCATCGTGGTCACCTGCCAGTTTTTGCGCCAGCGCAGGGACCGCACCACAATCTTTTCGGTACCCATACCCAAAAAAAACATTGCCGGCACTACAATCAAAAAAACCAGCGGATAATTCATCCATGAAAATGTGGCAAATAAAATCCAGGCAAAATAAGCGCCCCAGGTAAAAAAGGATCCGTAGGCAAAATTGAATACCCGCGATATGCCGTAAATAACCGATAATCCGATACCCATAATCGCGTATGCTGAAGCCGTCACAATCCCACTAATAATCACTTGAATGATCTGTTGAACCCAAATATTCATCGGTATTATCCACCTAAAAATACATCTTTAACGTGTTCGTTGAGCAGGGCCTCTTCTCTTGGGCCATTAAAGACGATACATCCGTCTTCGATCAGACAGATTCGGTCTGCGAAGTTCACCACCTGATTGACATTCTGCTCCACCAAAAGGACGGTCATGCCGCTGGAGTTGATCTCATTGATCTTGTCGAATACTTCGTTTCTGAGGATGGGAGCCAATCCGAAGGACGGTTCATCAATGGCCAACAGCTTGGCACATGACATAATACCTCTGCCGAGGGTTAGCATGCGTGCTTCTCCGCCGCTGAGTGTGGCTGCATATCTATCTTTAAATTTGTTTAAATGTGGAAATAAATGAAAGACGTATTCGAGGGTTTCGCGTTCTTTAGCCCGGGCATTGGTGTTATAGGCGCCCAGCTTTAAATTATCCAGAACAGTCATCTGGGGGAAAAGATGTCGCTCCTCGGCCACATACACCAGGCCCATCTCCACGATTTTATCCGTCGCGAATCCGTTAATTTCGGTTGAATTGAAAACGATTTGCCCTGAGGCTGTGCGGAGTAAGCCGCAGATCGTTTTCAGTAAAGTGCTCTTTCCGTGGCCGTTGGGTCCGATCACCAGGAAAAAATCACCCGGAGCGACTGTAAAAGAAACGTCTCGGATGGCATGGAATTCACCATAATAGGTATTGATGTTCTTCAATTCGAGCAAAACGGTTCTCCTAACCCAGATAAACTTCTTTTACTTTTTCATCTTCCATGACTTCCGTCGGGGGGGCAGTGCGAATTTCTTCCCCGTAGTGCAGGATCATCAGACGATCAGAAAGCTCTTTGAGCACTTTCATCAGATGCTCGATGATAATGACGGTGATATTCAATTCCTGATTGATCTTGCGAATGAGTTCGATGAGTGGATCAATCTCCGCCGGGCTCAGACCACCAATGGGCTCATCGAGCAACAATAGGCGCGGCTGGGTCGCAAGCGCTGCCGCAATCATAATCAGCTTTTTATGAAACAGGTCCATATTCTCAGCGATGGTTGTTTTATCATCCTGCAAACCAACGAAATCTATAACCCGATGGATAATCTCCGCTTCATTACCATCCTTTAGGTGTTTGTTACCAAAATGCGCACCAAATCGGACATTGTTGAACACATCAAGGCTGGAAAAGACCTGCGGAATTTGAAGTGTCCGGGCGATGCCGCGGTGACAAATCTGATAGGGTTTAAGGTTGGTCACATTTTTATCTTCGAAGCGCACCTCGCCGGTCCCCTGCAGAAAGCCGGTAATCAAATTGAACACCGTTGTTTTTCCGGCACCATTGGGCCCGGCAATACCAAACACCTCGCCTGCAGGGACCTCAAAACTTAAATCATTGACGGCCAGCATGGCCCCGAATGCCTTGGTGAGGTTTCGGACTTGAAGGATGGGGGCTTGCGCCCCCACGCCTTCGTTTTGCGAGTTGAAATCTGCAGTGCTCGCCATTACTGAGCCTTTGGCCAGGTTTCTTTTAACCACGGCGGCAGCTGATAGAGCGATATTTGCTTGCTACCCAGATTGCGCAGCACGAGTTTGCCTTTTTCGGCTTGAAATAGATTGACCGGTAGCAGATCATCCCCCGCTCTGGCCGCCTGGCGCGGGTTGTTGAAGTCGTATACCCCGCCGATGCCTTTATGGCGGTTGGTCTTCATGGTGGCGGAAACGGCCTTGTAATCTTTTACATCGCCAACCTTTTCAACCGCCGCCGCCCAAGCCATTACGCCGTCATACACGCAGGGCACAACGCTGATTGGCATGCTATCGGTTTTAAACATTTTTTTGTATCGGGCTTCAAGGGCGCGCCCTTCGGGCGTCGCCTCAGGTGGAATCGCCAGGGCCGCGTAACCGCTAAACCCATCGGCATATTTGCCGGCGACCTCCATAAAGGAGGGAATGGAGACTGCATAACCCAGGTCCACCAGAGAATTGGTCGGGTTTTGCAGGTATTGATCTGCAAAAGCGGCAATGCTTTCAGGAGCGTAAATGCTCAAAAATACCAGCGCGGGGTCATGGGCCCGAATTTTTGTCAGAATGGGTCCCCAGGCATTGGTGGCTGCAGGCGTTTGTTCATATATGACCAGGTCTAGATTGTATTGTTTGGCCTGCTCTTTCAGAGCAGCCGCGATTTTTTTGTCCCAATCGTATTCACTGTAAACCACGGCCATCTTCTTGTTAGGCAGTTTGTAACCAAACCCCATGAAGGTTTCGATGGTTTTTGAAACATAAGCCGGCTCATTATCACCGGCCTGAAAGACATTCCAATACTGAGCGGGATCATCTTTCACCATACCCGTGGCAACGGTGGAAGCATTATTGTTGATGTAAGGGACATCGTACTTGCCAAAGGCCTGTACATCCGGGCCCATGGCATTGCAGGCGGTGACAACCACATCAACTTTTTCCTTTACGACCAGGACTTCCGCAGCGGATATCAGTTTTTCAGGCAACATATCTTCAACATCAAACGAGACCACTTTGAGTTGTCGCCCCAAAAGCCCACCCCGGGCGTTAATATCGGCCACGGCCATCTCTGTAGCGTTCAACATCACATTGCCGTCAGAAGCATAATAACCCGTAAGCGGATTGGGTGCGCCCACTTTAATCGGCTCCGCCGCCATTACCTGGACGCTAAATAGAACCACAACAGCTAAACTCGCAATGATAAAAAGACGATTTGCTTTCATCGGTTTGTACTCCTTTTTAGGTTTTTCTTATTCAAAGGATAAAATTTACAATCAAATGAATGATCAGTCAGCTGCCCCTAAAATCAGTATTTGCTCATTTGAAAGTGTCTCTGATCACTTGTCCCCTAATACGCGAGTCCTCTTTCACCTCCTTTCTTCGAGTCTTCTTCTATGTCGATGTTTAACAAGTCAATTCTTCGCCTCCGGCTAAGTAGCGATTCCGAGCTCTGACAGCTTCTTGGCAGAGGGAACTCCTTTAGCGGACCAGCCTCGCAGTTTGTAATATTCCGGCAGCATTTTATCCAAGCGCACTATCTGGCCTTTGCCGGGGCCTTCAGGCATCGGTTCTTTGAGCATGCGTTTGGGCAGGGTGTCATCTTTGGCTGTCAGGCCGGCCTTGAGATTAAACAGCCTTTCCAGATTATAGATGCGTTCACCGGTTTTGAGAAAACCCTTCAATCCGCCGAATTTCATGCCAGTCCCTTTTTCCATCAGATTGATGAAGACCTTGGCATCCGGTGAACCGATAACGATAAAGTTGCAGATTCCGGATGAATCGATCATGCTGTAAAAATCCTGGACCTTTTTGGCCACCGCCGGCTTGCCTTTAGTTGTGAAACGATCCAAATTATCCCCTGTTTTGACGATACCCATCAGCGAGATGCCGAAAAATTCGACACAATGCACTTCGTTGCGGATATGACAACCACCCCGGTTTGAGGTAGCATAGGCCAGGGCAAAACCCTGTCCGCCTCTAGGGTCGTAACTGGGAAATTCAAGTTTTTTGGCAGTCATGGACATCTCGGGATGGCCGTACTTTGTCGCCAGCCGGTAGGACCCTTCGGCGAGCGCGTCACCAAATCCCTTACGCCGGGCGGTCTTTTCCACCAGTTCAACCACCGTTTTGCCGTCACCAAAAGCCAGCTCACCACCGACATCTTTTTTGGTCAGATAGCCCTTTTCAAAAAGTTCCATGGCACAGGCAATCGTGACGCCGGTGGAAATGGTATCCATGCCCATGCGGTTGCAAAGATAATTGGCCTGGATGACGGCTTCAGGATTATCGACTCCGCAAGCAGAGCCAAGAGCGCCCAATGTTTCATATTCGGGTCCTTCCCCCGCGCCTTTAAACTCTCCTTCCGGAATACGCGTTACCCGGCCACAGGCCAGCGGGCAGCCAAAACAGCCCTTGGTTTTGGCGGCCCCTCTGAGATTGTATTTGGCAATCACTGCACCGCCGATCTTAGCGGCCCCCTCAAATACACCGGTCTGATAATTGCGCGTGGGCAGCAGGCCGACCTCATTTGAAAACTCGACCACATCTGAAGTGCCATACTGCCCCAGAACTTCGGACATATACGGGTCGTAAAATTCCTTGATGGCATCCAACACCGCGGCCCTGAATCCCTCAGGGTCGGCAACTGTCACGCCTTGGGTGCCTCTGACCGCTATGGCTTTAAGATTCTTTGATCCCATCACCGCGCCGACGCCCGATCGTCCGGCAGCGCGACCCGTGTCGTTCATAATGCATGCAAATTTGACCAGCTTCTCACCCGCCGGCCCGATACAGGCCACCTTGGCTTCCGCATCCGTTTCGGATAGTATCGCTTCGGTGGTCTGCTGGGTTTCCAGGCCCCACAGATGTTTGGCCTTGCAAATTTCGATGCTGTCATTTTCGATCCACAGATAAACAGGCGTTTTGGCCTTGCCTTCCAGTATGATCATGTCGTAACCCGCATACTTCAATTCAGCCCCAAAGTACCCGCCTGAATTGGAGTTTGCGATCGCTCCGGTTAAAGGTGATTTGGTTACGGCGGTATAGCGACCGCCCGCCAAGGCGCCCGTTGCGGTCATCGGGCCGGTGACCATGATGAGCTTGTTGCTGGGGCTCAACGGGTCGACCTTGGGGTCGATCTCATCGTAAAGGTATTTGATCCCTAAGCCGCGTCCGCCGATATAATCATGAGCACTTTTCTGATCTAAATCCTCAACCGATACAGCGCCCTTGGTTAAATTCACTCTTAAAATCTTACCCACCCATGCGTCCATTAGTCTTCCTCCTTCTGATGGTAGATTTTTTTGGCATATGCCCGGCATTTGCGAACATTGGTCAATTCAACGTCTTTAAATTCCAGTGCATTGGGGACGCAAAATTCGACACACTCGGGTTTGCCGCCGCACAAATCGCATTTTTGCACGATTCCTGAGCTCTGGTAGGTAATCGCACCAAAAGGACAGGCCATCGTGCACATCTTGCATCCGACACACTTTTCCGGATCCACCAAAACCACATAAGCCCCATTGACTTCATCCGCAGAAATCGCACCGGTCGGACACACTTCACCACAGAAGGGCCTGTTGCACTGGGTACAAACCATGGGGACATAGAAGGCGTCTTCGGTAAAGATACTGACCTGAATGTTGGATTTGGCTGGATTGTATTCCCGGTGATGTGCGAACGAGCAGGCTAATTCACAGTATCTACAGCCCGTGCATTTATCCAGGTTAACGATCAGCGCCTTTGACATGTTTACACTCCTTTCATTAAAAAGCGGTTTCAATCCGCCTCCGGCGGACAAAGGTCCAATGGCTGCGTTACTCCGCAAATTGAAATGCTCACGTACTAACGTGTACGCTCCACTTTCAATTTGCGGGGCGCCTTGCTTTGTTGAACACATCAAGTTTAAGAAATCAGACGTGAAATCCCGCTTTCAAGCGGGGAACCTGATCTGAGGCTTTGAAACCACTTTTATCTAAAATTAATTCTAGAATATCCATGATACTTAATGAGAAGTTGAATTTGTCACTGCTGTGCCCAAGTATTAATGGTGATAATCAGATGGCAAATCTGCCTTTAGCCCCCCGCCATCGGCATGAATAAACTGACTTTATCACCATCTTTCAGGGTTTGCTGTTCTTTGCTGTGCAGGCCATTGATCAAAATCATCTTCGGAATATCGGCTGAGAATTTGATATTATCCCGCAACAAATCCCCCACAGCCGTATTGTCCTCAATGGATACGTTAAAAGATTCACCCGTTTTGATGCCGGCCGGTAATAATTTTTTAAAACCGTGGTGGATTTTCACGCTGATTGAGATCATCTTATTCTTTTCACTGGTTCCGTATATCGTAGAACCTGAAGAAACGTTACATTATGGTTCAGTCATCAGGTTCCTGCCCCTGGTCACTGGCTACTGGCCAGAAGCCAGAAGCGAGAGGCCAGCAGCCAAACTAAAAGAAGTGTCCGGTTTTTTCTGAAAACCAATCCCCATATCTGACGGGCGAACGAACCATTAGATCCCGCTTTTCTCTGGGAATTTTAACGCGATTTCGGATCAGGTTTGTGATCACCCCGATATCGGCAACCGCGCCCATTAAAACGGCGCCGACCAATTCGTCTTTTTTGTTCCAGACCAGTTTGCGATACCGCATTTTGATTGGATCCTCGCAGACCACTTCTTCAAAGTCGCCATTATCCGGATTGGTGATGCCCACCGATGCGACGGCACTTCCCAAAAAGCCACAGATGTTACTGCTGAGGCCCTCGTTACGCTCCAGGCCGCCCGCCATGTTGATGCCGGCGGTGCGGCCCTGGGAACAGGCGTTGGGCCAGGTGGCAATCACCTGTCTTTGGCCGGTGATCAAATTGAGGCCCTCGGCGACATCACCGGCGGCAAAGATACTGGGGACATTGGTGCGCATGGTTTCATCCACGATAATGCCGTAATTGACTTCAATTTCACTTTCGGCAACAAGCTGCACGTTGGCGCTGACACCTTTGCCGATAATAACGGCATCAGCCTCGAGATGGTTACCTGAACTTAGCGTAACGGCTAGTTTATTTTTGGCTTTATCAATGGATACGGCTTGGGTTTCAAATAAAATGGACATACCGCACTCCCGAATACCCTGACAGACATTTTCCGCACAGGATGGATCAACGTTGCGCGAAAGGGGCTGTTTGGAGCCGATGATAATTTTAATGTTGCGATCTTCCCGGTATAGCGCATTGGCCGCCTGCAAGCCGATCAGGCCGCCTCCCATGATGACAATGTCCTTCATCTTAGCGGCGGCTTTGACCAGTTTATCGGCATCGTCGATGGTTTTTAAGGTAAATACGCCCGCTAAATCTTCACCCGGTATGCCCAGCGGTTTGGCGGAAGATCCGGTTGCAATCAGTAGCCTGTCGTATGCCAGAATGTCATCACTGGCAAGGTGCACCTGCTGGTTTTGCGGATCGACTTGCATGGCCGGATTACCCAGGATCAGCTCGACGCCATTTTGTTTATAAAAGTCCTCATTTGCCAAAAACAGTGCTGAGCGCTTGATTTTTTGAGCAACATAGTAGGTTAGTAGAACCGGTGAGTAGGCGTAATGATTCTCGGCGGAAACCAGTGTAATGTGGCTGGCAGAATCGGTTTCGCGGATGGCCTTAACCGCATTCAAGGCTGCCGCACTATTGCCGATGATTAAATGCTTTCGGCGTTTACGGGAGCCTTTCTGGTTCATTGTCGAAAAACCCATTATTTGATATTAGGAAAAATGTGAATGTTGATGCTGGCAACAAATTTATAAACAAAATACATGCCAAGGGGCAGCTAATTAAATATTTAATATAATTTCATATAGTTATAATATTACTTAACAAACATGCAACCTGAGTTTTGATGCGAATTCGCATCAATGATGAAATAAGGCTTTAAAATGCTGCTATATTCCTATGATGCAATATGGCATCAATGGTAAAAATTCTTAACTTGCTTATTTTTAGCTAGTTAATAATGTTATGATGCAATATGGCATCGATATCTTGTGATTTTGACCTTGAAATACCGTTAACGCTTTGTAGTATAAAGCCCATTTTTAGGCCGATTTTTAATTGATTTTTGCTCCAGTTGGCACTTTAACGGAGGTAAAACCCAAAGAAAGGAAAATCACCATGGCCAAATACGGAACAAAGTCAGGGTTTGATTCAATGACAACCAGCGGATTAAAATTGTTATCCAATGATGAGCTCGACACCCTGCACTATGCCACGCTGCAGGTACTCAAAAAAACGGGTATCAAAGTCGAAAGCCAACAGGCAACCGACTTATTTCAATCCGGTGGTGCTGAAGTGCAGCAAAGTGATGGGCATGCCCTGGTAAAAATTCCAGCCCACATGGTGGAGGACAGCATCCAGTCCGCTCCGAGCACCATCACATTTTATGGCCGTACGCCTGAAGATGATTTTGTAGCCGAACCCAACCGCTTCAGTTTCCAAAACGTTGGCGTGGTCCCCAGTGTCGTCGATCTGAAAAGCGGTGAAACGCGGCCGTTTGCAAAGCAGGATAGCGCCGATGTCGCCCGATTGTGCGATGCGCTGGATGAAATAATGGTTTTTGAGCGGGCGGGGTTGCCCACCGATTGTCCGAATGAAAGCATCCAACTGCATAATTTTGAAGCCATGCTGACCAACACCTCCAAGCATATTTTGGGCTGTGCCGGAAGTGTTGAAAAATTCAACTGTCTTGTTCAGATGGCAGCAGCATGTTGCGGTGGACCTGAGATTTTCAACGAGCGGCCCTGCATTACCATGAATCTAACGGTCAGCTCGCCGCTATTCATTCTAGCCACCTGCTCGGACATCACCATAGCCGCTGCCCGCCAGGGCGTTAATGTGGTCGGTATTTCCATGACGATGGCCGGCGGGACCTCGCCGGTGACGCTGGCCGGTACGCTGGTGCAATCCAATGCTGAAATTCTCAGCCTGCTGGTGCTCAACCAGCTGGCCAAAAGAGGGGCGCCTTATACATATTCTCAGACCAGCGTGATGATGGACCTTAAAACCGGCCTCGGCGCGCTGGGCGCCCCTGAAACCGGACTGATCAATGCGGCCAGCGCCCAGCTGGCCCAATACTATCGCTTGCCCTGTTGGGTCGGTGGTGCCGGCTACAACGATAGCAAGATCGTTGACGCCCAGGCGATTCTTGAAGGGACCATGAACGCTATGTTTTTAGCCCTTGCCGGTGGGAACCTTATTATGGGTGGCGGCAGCATCAACTCCATTCTCACCTTTGATTATGCCAAAATGGTGATCGACCATGAAATGTTCCGTTACATCCGCAAGATGATCGAAGGCATCCAGATCAACGAGGAGACGCTGGCCCTTGATGTGATCGATCAGGTGGGACCCGGCGGCAATTTTCTGACCCATGATCATACGTTCAATCACATGCGCGAAATGACGCCAGGTGGCCTTTTCTGTCGCACAGGATTTGAGCAGTGGGTCGGCGCAGGAAGGCAGGACATGTATGAACGCGCTAAAGAAAAGGCGACTGAACTGCTATCTCATCACGAGCCCAGGGCGCTGCCCGAGGGTGCAGCCGATCGCATGCAGGATATCGTGGCTCTTTATGAAAGAGAAAAAGGTATTGACGCTTAGAAGTGGTTTCAATCCGCCTCCGGCGGACTAAGGCCCAATGGCTGCGTTGCCCCGCAAATTGAAATGCTCACGTACTAACGTGTACGCTCCACTTTCAATTCGCGGGCCGCCTTGCCCTTGAACCTGATCTGAGGTTTTGAAACCACTTCTAGTCAATTCCCCCTATACGATCTTGTCTTTGGTCCCTGCATATAATAAAAATAAAGTCACAGAATATCATTAGCTTATTGCATTATTAGTCTCAATTAGGGTATTTTTTAATTAGCAGTATATTGCAAAGATGATGGGCTAACCGGTGAGCTTCTTCAACAAGACGCGCGCATTCTTATTGTCTAACTTTGCTGCAACCGCCAAGTTTTTAATCGCCTGTTTTTTATCCCCAAGTTTGTAGTAAGCCACTGCCCGGGTTAAATAAGCCTCAGATAAAGCTACATCTAAATCAATAGCGATTGAAAAGGCATGAATTGCTTTTTGATAATCACCAGATTTATATAAATCGACGCCCTTTTTGACCCAATCGCCTGCATTCAACCTGCCGTTTGGCGCGTCATTTTTTACGGACGCTTCAAAAGTTGGGAACCCGAATCTGCATACCGTTCCGCCTTCCGCATTCATTTCGGCACGATACGGACATTTTTCCCAGTCCAAATTATTGCCCATAACCCGGGGCCTCCTCGTCCACAATACAGGAACCGTCACCATACCAATTAAAAAAATCATTGATACCGGATAGACGGCCATGGAAAAAGTCCAGCTTTCAACGGCAAACAGGTTGATAATGCTTCCCAGGGAAAACAAACTCCATGCCACCTTGCTTTCGGTTTCGGGTTGATACCAGGCTTTGCGCATTGTTGGCAGGGTACCCAGAAGGTTAATGAACAGATTGATCAACAGGGCGCTCATCGGAGAATTAAAAACCCACCATAGCACCAGACTGATTGCCGCCCCGATCAGGCATCTGCGATCAAAAGGTGTCCACCCGCCGACACCATGTCGGATGGAAAGGATAAATACGATAGTCGAGCCAATCACATACCCGACGGGTGCCAGAAAAGCATAACTGGCACCGGCCTCTCGATAGCTCAACGCAATGATGGTGCTGACAATCGCCCAGATGATCCAGCTCGCCCGGTTGGGCTTTGTCTCCTTTCGCAATATCGACAGGATATAAGGAGCATATGCCGAAAGCGATATGACGCCGGCTAATTTACCGGCAATCGACGCGATGTCATGCATGAAAATGCCTCATCGACGATCCATCATCAACTCATGTTCGTCAATAGTTGATCAAAGGTTTCCAGAAACTGATCAATATCTTCTTTCTGGATAATCAAGGGGGGGTCGATGCGAAATACATTCAATCCCGGGCGCTTTGCTAAAATAAGACCCCGCTGAATACATTGGGCATATAAGTCCGATAAGACATCATCTGGCAGCTTGTCGCTGAATTCAATCGCAATCATCAATCCCCTGCCTCTGATTTCCTGAATAATGGCATGTTTTTCAGCCAATTGTTGCAGCCTGTCGTTGAGATATTCGGTAACGGATTTACTCTTTTCAATGATGCTTTCTTTTTGCAGGGTGGTGATGACGGCTTTTGCGGCGGCACATCCGAGCGGATCGTTTTGGTGTGATTGGAAGTAGTAAAAACCCATTTCGCTTAACTTCGCGATGATGTCCGGTGTCATAGCTATGGCACTGACCGGATAGCCGTTGCCCAATCCTTTGCCCATGGAAACAATATCCGGTTTGATGTCATAGTGTTGAAATCCAAACCATTTGCCGGTGCGTCCGAGTCCGGTTGTGATTTCATTTATCTGGATGAAGCCATCGTGCTGGCGGATAAATTTGACGACATTTTGAATAAATGCTTTTGGCGGAAAACGCACAAGACCCGATGAACTGCCGGGCTCAAACACAAAACCCCCGAGGCGGCTGAACGGAATTTCGGAAAAATAAGGACATTGCGGGTCACATTCCTCTGAAGAACTGCATGTACGGCACCGCTGCCAGTCGAAGAGGACCCATTCCTCTATCTGCTTTTTGCCAGCTGATCCATAGGACCCCAGAAAGGAGTCGGAAAGGGTGAGCACCAGCGGCCTGTCCGAAATTTTCCGGATAACCTGAACGCCGAATTCCACAGCCTCACTGCCGGAGCTCAAAAAGACACACTTGCCGTCCGGCAGATCTAGAATATCAAGTACCGCCTGCGATGCCTCTTCAATTATGGGATTGCCATAGGTGTAACCGGAATGCATGATCTCATCGGACTGCGCCCTGATGGCAGCATTAATTTGAGGATGGCAATGGCCCAGCGGTAGGCACCATATTCCCGATTCCAGGTCGAGATATTTGCGGCCCTGAAGGTCATACAGGTAACAGCCCTCACCTTTAGCAATATCGGGCAGAAACAGCGGATGTTTATTGCACCAGAGTACGTGGTCCATATTTCAACCTTTCTTTCACTTTAGGAGATAGTTTCTAGAGATTAGTTTTTTCTATTAGAAGATATAAATTATTTGTTCAACTTTATAAGTTGGCCGGTTGAGCCCGTTGAGCCGGTTGAGCCGGCCGAATCTTCGCACAAAACGGTATTGAGCACGTAGAGCGCATTGAAAAGGGGAAATTGTAGGTTTTTTAACTAACTGGCAAACGGGCCAACCCGCCTGAGGCGGACAAGCGGGTAACGGGCTTAACCTGTAAAATTCAGTTATTTTAAATTAATTTTGATACACTTTTTTATTTTGCCCGACTGTATGGTTACCACGACAGAGCGTGCTTTTTCATTTTGCGAACAACCGTCGATTGATTGATTCCCAGAAAACGGGCCATTTCACGCGTCGTTTTATAGCTGGTCATGGCGTTTTGCAATAATCTTTTTTCATAGGCGCTGGTCTCCTCTATTAAACTCTTCTGGCTCCCGGGCCTCTGACCGTTTTCGATCTGTTCGAATACAGGCATTTTTAAATTCCGCAAGATATATTCATCCAAAGAATCCGTTTCACTCATAAGAACAGCCATTTTCATGATGTTCTTCAATTCGCGCACATTGCCGGGAAAAGAATGTGATTTTAGATACTGCATGGCTTTTGGGGAGATTCGGCGTTTGAGTCGGTATTGCTGGTTATATCTATCCAATAAATGATTGACCATTTCAAAAATATCATCCGGCCTTTCTCTTAGCGGCGGAATTTGCATTACAAATGTATTTAAGCGAAAAAATAAATCCTGCCGGAATTTACGTTGACGACTACGGGCTTCCAGGTTACGGTTGGTGGCCGCAATGATAGTACAGTCTACCTTTTTGGGTTTAATGCCGCCCAGGCGCATAATTTCATGGTCGTCCAGGTATTTTAAAAGTTTAGCCTGAACCGAAAGCGGCAGCTCGCCGATTTCATCTAAAAATAGGGTGCCTTCATGGGCCAATTCAAAAAGCCCGATTTTGCCGCTTTCCCGGGCACCGGTAAACGCCCCTTTTTCATAACCGAAAAGTTCGGCCTCCAACAGGGTTTCGGGTAGCGCCGCACAGTTGATCTGAATAAACGCTTTATCTTTCCGGTTGCTGTAGTGATGGATAAATTTCGCCAATAGTCCTTTGCCGGTTCCGGTTTCGCCTAAGATCAGAATATCAGAGGCCTCCATTTTAGCGAGCTTAATCGCGACCCTTAGAACCTGGCGCATTTCTTCGCTTTGGGCGATGATTTCCTGTTCCTTCAGTTCCAACAAGCTTAATTCCACAAGTTCGTCTTTAAATCTTTGTGTTTCCATGCGTGTTTGGGCCAGCTGTTCTTTCATCGTGTTCAGTTGGGTCATGTCACGTTCGTTGACCACCACCAGAGAAATTTGCCCGCGCTGATCAAAGACCGGTGTGCCGGTAACCAGCAAATATTTGTTCGTCCTTTTGAGGTTTTGCAAAAGACTGACCTGCCGTCCGGTCTCCAATACCTCCAGCGTTACCGATCGATCTATCAGGCCTTCTGCCACGATTTCACGCACATTTTTGCCGACAACATCCTTGCCTTTAATGGCGTTGATCTTTTCAGAGGCTTTATTGATATTGAGTATTTTGCCGTTGCCGTCACACAGCCAAATGCCATCGGATGAGGATTTAAAAATCGCCTCCAGTTGGACATTCAATCGGCGATACGATTCCAACTGCTGGGCCGAATCTTCAAAGTCCTGTAATTTCTGAAAATTCCCCATTGCGCCCAGTATGCGATTTCCGTCCTTGATAGGCGTGACGCTCACAACCAGACTTATTTTTTTGCCGACAATGTGACGTCCCAATTGCGGCTGACCGCTTTCGAGACATTTGATCATCAGACGCCCGGTCAGCGGTAACACATTTGTAATCTGGGCAGCGATAACATCTTTTTGATCCAACTGCAGAATGTTTGCGGCCTGATGATTGATTAAAACAATGCGTCCGCTCGCATCGATAGCGATGACACCGTTGCTGGTCGAGTTAAAGATATGCTCGTAGGTGATATTCTGCATGATGATGTCCTTTATAGCTAAATGGCCTAATCCATTGTTTAGCTGTTGGGTGTTGACCGCGTTTGGCAGCGCCTTTTGGCGCTAAAGATTCTGGGTAGCAGCAAATACGCTGCAGGTCAAACGATAGGCGCCTGTTTCTCAGGCTGTCCAAAATATAGAAAGGCATTAACCCTAAGGCGGCGACTCAAAATGAATCTGAATTGATTCATTTTTGAATCAATTTTTATATTTTTAAAATAAAACCATTAATCGTTCTTCAGTTCTTAAAATACACAACTGATAGTCTTTTACCTACAGCATTTTGCCAAAAGCAAAAAAGAAGATGATGCATTTATGAATCAGTTTTATGCAAACATGGTTTCAGGTATTCAAATTTGATCCTTTAAATCAACGCGGACTCTAAACCGATTCTTCGCTAAGTCATTCATATCGCGTGATTTATCTTGTTGAAAAATGTCTTGGACCACTTTCGGTCCAAATTTTTTTGGGTCAGCAATAAACGATATCTGTGGCTCCTTTTTTGCAGTGACATAAAAGATTAGGTAAAAATTTGATAAATAAATAACATTCAATCATTTAACTTAAAATAAAAATTATAATTCCCTTGAAAAAATTGTCGCATTAGTGATAGGTGGAGTACTATGTATGAGCGGATGCATCTACTAAGTAAAGAAGATTTCAATAAATTGCATCGGGCAACACTTGAGATTTACAAGGATTTGGGTGTTGCCTTCCATGAACCCGAAGCACTGGAAATCTTTAAGGGGGCCGGTGCGCGCATCGATGGCAATGTGGTTTTTTTCGAAGAAGACCTCGTTGACAAAGCACTGGAATCAGCGCCTACTGAATTTGTGATCGAAGGGCGCAATCCCGATAAAAGTGTTACTATCGGGGGCGATAACCTTGTCATAGCGCCCGGTTACGGCAGCCCATTTATGATCAGCAAGGACGGCGAACAAAGAGAAGCCGTCATGGACGATTATGACAATTTTTGTAAACTGGTGCAGACCTCCAAATACGTTGATATGAATGGCTGCCTGATGGTGGAGCCATCGGATCGACCGGCCGAAACCGCACACCTGGATCAGGTTTTCTCGAATTTTGTTCTATGTGACAAACCCTGTCTGGGCAGTTCGGTATCGCGCCAGGCGGCCATCGATTCCATTGAAATGGCCGGTATCGCCTGGGGCGGGAAAGACAAAATTAAAGACCGGCCCGTCCTGATGGGCATCATCAGTTCGCTTTCGCCGTTGCAATATTCCGCTGAAATGGCCGGTGCCCTGATCGAATATGCACGCCACGGACAGGCGAATATGGTGGCCCTTTTGATGCAAGCCGGCGCCACCGGCCCGGTAACGCTTCCCGGTCTTCTGGCGGTTCAAAATGCAGAGGTTCTGGCCGGTATCATTTTGGCGCAACTGGTGAATCCCGGGTCTGCGGTTGTCTATGGGACAACGTCGACGATCACCGAGATGAGAACCGGCGCGCTGGCCATCGGGGCGCCCGAACTGGCCATGATTCAAAATGCCACTATGCAGATGGCCCAATTTTATGGCCTGCCCAGCAGGGGCAGCGGCGGCCTTACCGATGCCCATTTCCCGGATATGCAAGCCGGCATCGAGTCCACCTTTGCACTCTCCCAAACCATCCTGAGTGGTGCCAATTTCATTTTACACGCCTGCGGCATCCTGGGTTCGTACATTGCCATGAGTTACGAAAAGTTTCTGGCGGATGAAGAATTGTGCGGAATGCTGCGACGATACCTAAGACCTCTTGATGTGAGCAATGATCGCATCGATCTACCCACCATCAAAGAAGTGGGCGTCGGCGGCGAATATCTTACCCATGACCGAACTTTCGAACACTGCCGCTCCGAATTTTATCTGCCCAGTCTGATGAGCCGCGTTGATTACGAATCCTGGGCGAATGCCGGCAAAAAAACGCTGAAGGAATCAGCCACGGCGCTGCTAGAACAAAGACTTGCAGAATACGTAAAACCTGACATAGATTCAGATATCGAACAGATGCTTACCGAATACGTGACGAGACGCAAAAATGAATAAAAGTAAATCATGAAAAGGAGGTGATACCCACAGCAATCATTGATATTGAATTTGGAAAGAAATGTGCTCAGCCGCCATATCCTTAATTATACGTGCGATTTGTTTTGGGATGGATAGATGCTCAGCATACATTTCATTAACCGAGGACATAGCAAAAGGAGGATTCACGATGCGCACAAAACGCTTTCTATCAATCGTTATTGCTGCATTTTTTCTGATGTCATTTGTGGCAGTGAATGCAGGCGCGGAAAAGGAGCTCGTGGTTGGTTTGATGGGACCGTTCACCGGTCCGGCGGCTCAATCCGGTGCCAGTATTAAAAACAGCCTGCTGATGAAGCTGGAAGAGGCGGGCAACAAGGTCGGCGACTACAAACTGAAAATCATTTTCATCGATTCCCAGAGTGACCCGGCCAAAGCGACCAATGCCTACGTTGAAGCCATCGAAAGAAAAGGCATGCAGGTCGGTCTGGGCGGGTGGCACAGCTCGGTGGCCATGGCCTGTGTCGATCAGTCCGTCAAATATAAGATTCCCCATATGGGTTCCATGGGTGCCGCCAAAACCATCACCGATAAGATCCGCGGCAATGAGCAATATAAAGGTTACTGGTTCAAATTCTGGTCCTATCCGGCGCTGTCCGCGAAGCTCTATTTTGATTTCGTCAACTGGGCCTCAAAGAATACAACCTGGAAACCCGGTAATAAACTCGTGGGTGTTTCGGCCGAAGAAACCGACTGGGGACGGGATTGGATTGTGGCTGCCAAGCAGAACATCAAAGATTATGGCTGGACAATCAAAGAGGAAGACTATATGCAGATTGGCCAGACCGATTTTTATCCCCTGCTGACCAAGTATAAAAAGGCCGGCGTTCCGCTGGTGACCATCACCAACACCGCCGCCGCATCCGTTTCCGCTTTTATCAAACAGGCCCGCGAGGTCGGTTTGAACTCCCTTCTGATCGTCGATGGTCTGGGATGGGTAGGGGAATGGTACCAGCTGACCGGCAGAAGCTCCAATGGCATCGTTGACATGAATGTCAAATGGGGCCCCCGCTCCGAAGCCTATCGCCAGAAGTTTGAGAAAACATATAAGTTTAAACCAGCCGCCTCAGCTGGTGGTATTTCCTACGATGCAGCCGGTATGTTTCTCAAGGTTCTTAACCGTACCCTTGAAAGAGAAGGCAAACTGGACAGCGCATCTATCCACAAAGTCATGCTTGAGGAGATGGCCACCGGCAAGCTGACCTATGGCGTTAACGACGGCGCCATTATGATGAAGGAGTACAAGTTCACTCCTGATCTCTATCCGGATCCGGTGACGGATGGCGACCATTGGTTCATGCCGGTTATCCAATACAAAGGCGGCAAGGCTTACACCATCTTTCCGCTGGCCGAAAAAGAAATGGACTTCATGGTACCCAAATAAAAGCCAATAATTGACCCGGGGAAGGGGCAAATCATCGCCCCTCCCCTATTTTTATTAATATGCTGCACATTGTAGTGGGGACATATGGCTAACAATAATGTTGTCATTCAAACCAAGGAATTGACCAAGCGCTTTGGCGGTCTAGTGGCAGTTAACCGGGTCACCATGACTGTTAAAGAGGGTGAAATCATGGGACTGATCGGTCCTAACGGCGCCGGTAAAACCACCTTGCTCAATGCCCTCGCCGGGCTGAATAACGCCACTTCAGGGTCGGTTCATTTTATGGAGGAGGAAACCACAACTTGCTCACCTGAAGAGATGTGCCACCGGGGCCTGTCCCGAACTTTCCAGATCCCCGTACCATTTCCCAAATTATCCGTCCTTGATAACGTTATGGTGGCCGCAGTTTTTGGCAATAATCCCAAAGTCAAAGATCCGGTCGCCCATGCCCGTGAGCAACTCAACTTTGTCGAGTTTGCTCTGCCCGAAGATACGATATCGGAGAAATTGAATACGGTCCAGTTGAAGCGCTTGGACCTGGCCCGGGCGCTGGCGAGCCAACCCAAAGTGATGCTGCTGGATGAGCTGGCCAGCGGCCTGACCGAGCGCGAGCTCGAGCCCTTGATGAATATTATCGCGAAGATACGCGATCAAGGCATTACGATTCTGATGGTGGAGCACATCATGGACGTGATCATGGGATTATGCGAACGATTGGCGGTGATCAATTTCGGCAACAAGATTGCCGAAGGACCGACCAAAGAGGTATCACAAGATCCAAAGGTGATTGAAGCCTATCTCGGGGTTGAGGAAGACTAAGCAGGGGAGGGAAAAGTGCTATTAGAAGTCAAGCATCTTGATTCAGGTTATGGTTTTTTGCAGGTGCTATGGGACGTCTCCTTTCATGTCGAGGAAGGCGAATTTGTGGCCCTGATCGGACCGAACGGAGCCGGAAAATCGACGACGCTCAAGACCATATCGGGTTTGCTCGAGCCTCAGGGGGGCAACGTCATTTTTAAGGGTGATGATATCGGCGGGCTGGAAGGACACCTGGTCTGCCGCAAGGGTGTTGCCTATATTTCCGAGGAACTGAATCTCTTTGTGAACATGACCGTCAAGGAAAATCTCGAGATGGGGGCGTTTACGGTCAAGGATCCCGCCAAGCAGGAAGAACACCTGGAATTTGTATATGAGCTTTTTCCGCGGCTTTATGAAAGACAAAACCAGTATGCCGGAACCTTGAGCGGCGGCGAACGCAAGATGATGGCCATCGGCCGGGGGATGATGTCCGGTCCGAGCCTGCTGCTGGTGGATGAACCGTCCCTGGGTCTGGCGCCCATGCTGACCAACGAGGTTTTCAAAGCCCTGCGGGCCCTTAACGAACGGGGCGCCACGATTCTTTTAGTGGAACAAAACGTCGGCAAAACCCTCAAGAATACCTCACGGGCCTACATTCTTGAGAAGGGTAAAATTGTATTAGACGGCAAGAGTGAGGACCTGGCTGACGACGATCATGTCAGAAAGATCTACTTGGGACATTAAATGAGGAGGAGCAGTTTCATGGCAAATACTGCAACCGAATCAACAATTGATGAATCGGCCATCGATAAAGTTGAGCAAGAAATCAGCGATTCCACGGCACAGAAAGTGACTCGGTGGTTATTCTCGGCAGCGGGTATGACCATTAGTATAACCGTTTTAGTTGCCCTTGTGGCTTCCATCCACAAGGGACCCTATATCCTGGTGAATACGGTGATCACCGGCGGGATGTGGGCGTTGATGGCCATCGGCCTGGCATTGCTCTTCAGCGTCATGAACATTGCCGGCTTTGCCCACGGCGAATATTTCATGGCCGGTTCGTTGACCGCCTATTTTGTGATGCTGCCGATCAGCAAATACACGCTGGATAACCCGGAATCCTTCATGGTGTATGTGGGCCCCCTGATCGCTATCTTGGCCGGAGCATTGATGTGTGCATTTTTAGGCGTTCTCACTGAGCGGCTGGTGTTCAAACAGCTGCGCATGCGCAACCGTGAGGGGTGGTTGCTCAACTGCTTTTTGATTACCATCGGTCTTTCGATCATTTTTCAAAACGTCCATCAGCTTGGCTTTGGGGCTAACTATAAAGGGATTCTGGCCTTCTGGGATTTACCGTCAGTGCCGATTTTAGGTGTCTATATCTCGATGGACCGGATCTGCGCCTTTTTCATCGCCATCCTGACCATGATCGGGTTCTACATGTTTATGATGTTCTCAACTTCCGGCAAAACCATTCGGGCGGTATCCCAGGATGAGGACGGCGCCCGCATAGTGGGCATTTCGGTTGATGCCGTTCATATCATGACCTTTGCCTTGAGTTGCGGCCTGGCCGGCCTGGCCGGCGCCAGCCTGCTGTTTATGTTTCCGTCCTATCCGACCGTGGGCGTCATGCCGTTGTATAACTCCTGGTTTATTATCATTCTGGTGGGATTTGGCAATGTGGCCGGCTCCATTCCGGGGGGTTTTATGATTGCGCTTTTTCAGGTGGTGACGCGCAGCTATTTCGGTGAAGGCTGGGAGGCGGTGGTGCCGGTGTTGCTGATTTCGCTTATCCTCATTTTTCGACCGTCCGGCATCTTTGCGACCAAAGTCAGAACGATCTGGGATCAATAAGAAGAGGAAGTGATTATGGCCAATGAATACGATGTGCAAAAGAAGGGGATTGCTAAATTCTTAGACTATCTGTGCCTGACCCCCCTGGGGGCTATCGGGTTTATCATCCTGATGGTCGTTCCGCTCTTTCCGCCCTTTAACCAGGATTATTTGGTCCGATGGTTCATCCTGGCGGCCATTATGGGCGCCGGGGCGATGGCCTTTGATTTCAGTGCCGGTTACATTGCAGTGGTCAATTTTGGGTTTGCCGCTTTCGTTGGCTTAGGTGCCTATACCTCGGCCCTTACAGCCACCCATTGGGGCATTCCGCTTCCGGTGGCCATGCTCTGCGGGGCCTTTGCATCGGCGCTGCTGGGTTTTTTTACCGGTGCCATCAGCCTGCGCATGCGGGGAATGTTTGCCATCTGCCTGACCTGGTTCATCGGGATTGCCCTGATGGGTCTGGCCATCAAGATGGTCTGGCTGACACGCGGCATGTTGGGGCTGCCGGTGCCTTATTTTTTTGAACCCGGGGTCTCCAACCTTTATTATTGGTATCCGGTGCTGGGTGTGTCGCTGTTGACATGGTTTATTCTGAAGCGAATGGCGCGCTCCCACATTGGCCTGGCCTTCAAGGCGATCGGTCAGAACATGGACGCTGCCAAGACCTCGGGCATCAATCCCACAAAGTACCGTATCCTCAATTTTACTGTCTCCTGTGCGCTGGCCGGATTCATCGGGGCCTTTTACGCCCACTTCATCGGTATTCTGACGCCCGAGTTCTTGCACACCGCCAAAACGGTTGAGTTTCTGGTGATCGCCTATATCGGTGGCCGGGGAACCCTGTGGGGCGGATTTGCCGTTTCCTTTCCGTTTATCTGGTTTACGGAAATGCTGCGATCCAATTTTGACTATCTGCCGGGGATCAACTTGCTCATTTATGGTCTCATCCTGATTTTAATCATGATCTTCTATGCCGGCGGGATGGCCCAGTTTTTTCGCTATCTGGTGGACAAATACAAGGATAATCCGACGGTGAGGTGGCTAACCACCTGATCGTTTGGTGGCATGTGCCGCATCAATTTTTCAAAAGTTATTTTATATTGTTACAAACAATGCCATGTCTATGGTTTCAGGTGTCAGGTTTGACAATGCTGAAACGTCTACTGGTCGATTGCTGAACACTGACACCTGACACCTGAAACCTAAATAAAGATAGACTTTCCAAATTTTTCCTGCCTGCTATCGATTACCTCTCCGGACTTTACTTATTGAATGTCGCCTTTCGAATAGGAGAAATAACCATGGCAGCAAAACCGCAAGAGCAAATTTATGCAGAGAAGCCGGGTGAGGGATTTTCACACCGCTTGCTTATCGTTGACCTGGACAACGGCGCTATCGAGACCGTTTATGTCAAAGCCGATGTGGCCCGCAAATATCTGGGCGGTGCCGGATTGGCAGCCAAGATCATCTGGCATGAAACCTCCGCTGAAACCCCGGCGTTATCCGGCGAAAATCCGCTGATCTTCATGACCGGCCCTTTGACCGGCGCAGTTCCCTATGGCGGCCGGCATATTGTGGCGGGGCTGTCGCCGTTGACCGGTATATACGGTGAAGCGCATTCCGGCGGGCACTGGGCCTTTCGACTGCGATCCGCTGGCTATCACGGCGTTGTTATACGGGGGCAGGCCCGTGCGCCCCAATATCTGTTTATCTCAGCAGATCGCGTTGAGCTCAGAGACGCTGAACCGTTTTGGGGCATGGACTGCTATGAATTCGAGGATGCGCTCAAGGAACTGGAAGGCAGTAAACTCAGTACGGCCGCCATTGGTCAAGCCGGTGAAAACCTGGTTAAATTTGCATGTGTGATGAATGACGGCAAACGGGGCCGGGCGGCGGCCCGCTGCGGGTTTGGTGCCCTGATGGGGTATAAAAAGCTCAAAGGGGTCGCGGTTTGCAGTTCAGGTGCGGTAAAGGTTGCCGATAAAAAAGCCTTGAAGGCCAGCGTTGAACACTATTTTCCCAAGGGAAAAATTACCCATGAGATCCGCCGAACAAAAGGCAGAGAGCTTTGGGACAGCCTCTGGCAGATGGGACGGGCCCCCATTAAAAACTGGGCCGCCGGGGAGTTCAAAGAAGTCGATGACACCATTGTCGACGTACTGTCGGAAAGCGCTAAATATGATTTTTGTTTCGGGTGCCGCACCAGTTGCGTGGAGTCCCGGCTGAACCCGCAAGGCAAACGGCATACGGTCTGGGAAGCGTTATGTCCCATCGGCACCCAATGTCTGATTGCAGACTATGACGCTGTTCATCTGGCCTATGATTACTGCAATCAGTACGGCCTTGACTCTATTTCGCTGGGGGCAACCCTGGCCTTTGCCATCGAATGCGCTGAGGCCGGGCTCATCAAAGCCGAAATGCTGGAAGGTCTTGATCTGAGCTGGGGTAATGCCGAAGCCATGCTGGCGCTGGTCAAAAAGATCGCTTTCCGCGACGGGCAGTTGGCCGACATCCTGGCGGAAGGAACCCGCCAGGCGGCCAAAACCATCGGTGCCGGCGCAGAGCGCTTTGCAATGCAGGGCAAGGGGCTTGAAATTGCCGCGCATGACCCCCGGGCCTACAACGGCGCTGCCCTTGAGAATGCGACCTCCACCTTCGGTGCCAGCCACATGTCCGGGTTTACGTCGATCTATTACGATTACTCCGTCAAAGAAGACCTGGATGGAGCCGATATTTCCCACTGGGTGGCCACCGAACGCCTTAGCCCCTATCAAGTGGAGGGGCAGGGTAAATTGACGGCCAAAGCACAGGATTTTATTTGTCTGCTGAATTCACTAACCCTGTGTTTGTTCACCAACAGCACCGACTGTTTTGGGCGCCCGCCGCTGCAGCCGCCTTCATATCTGGATTTCCTAAACATTGCCACCGGTTGGGATGTGGAGCTGGCTGAATTTTATCAGACGGGGGAGCGCATTTTTAACTTGCAGCGCATGATCGGCGTGCGCTTAGGCATCAGCGCCAAAGATGATACCTTGCCTGACCGCTTCCTGAAGACGACGCGGGGTGCGGGGCCGGCAGGCAAGAACATACCCCAGTTGGATACCATGTTGGCTGAATACTATGACATTCGCGGATGGGGTTCCAATGGTATTCCCAGCCCCGACAAACTAAAGAGCCTGGGATTAAATGAATGCCTTTAAGAAGAGGCTTTAAAGCTGGTCAATGGATTTGAGATACTTCTTCAGCGATATCATTGCCATGTCCAGATGATTGTACACTGCTTCGCGGGCGGTTAAAGGATCGCCGTTTTCGATGGCCTTCATGATGGCTTTATGCTCGCTAATAGATTGATTGCGCTGGCTGTTCATCTTGAAGCGCTTCAAGCCGATCAACTCAATGGACTGCCGCAAGTCGGAATAGATCATGACCAGGCGCTTGTTATCTAAAGCCTTGACCAGGTTTTCATGAAATTTTCGATCCTCCCGAATAAAGATCGAATAATCATCGGATTGGCGGGCGTCTTCTTGCGCGGACAGATGTTGCCTGGCCTTTTTTAAATCCGCCTCGGCCCGGGTCTTGGCGATGTGCTCAACGGCGTAGCCTTCTATGGCTTTGCGGATGGCAAATAGCTCCTCAATATCTTTTTCCTTAAATTCATAGACATAAAAACCCCGCTGCGGGAGCCTGATGATCAACCCTTCTTTTTCAAGTTGCTGCAGAGCCGTTCTCAACGGCGTTCTGGAAATGCCCAACTGCTTGGACATTGCCGATTCACTATAGAGCTTACCCGGAATGAGTTCACCGGATCCGATGAGCTCCTGGCATTTTTGATAGGCAAATTCTTGCAGGGGTATTTTCATAAGAATTGTGCATCTGCGCGCAGCAAAGTGTTTGTCATCATGAAAACCGAAACAGAACCGATTCGATGCTGAACATAAACAAGGTCTTAACAAAAGTCAACCAAGCCACCCGCTGTGCGCGTGGTCGTTGACTCATCCCGCTGTGGCCATAGACGAAGGCTAATCAAAAAACCGCTTTGTAGTCACTATTGCAAAATGAGCGCTTCAAAAACACCGTACACCGGTAGAAAGGAGGGGTTGAAATGACGTTAAATCATTTAACCGGCTGGCTGTCTTGCGGTTGACGATCAACCGGCAGCTGCCAGCTCTGGGGGAATAGATGGCTTTGTTGAGCTGCGATTTTTTTGCAGCGGCTGCAGCAATTTAGCATTTCGCCTTCAATCTCATAGGCGGCCGCCACATCCTGCAGTTTCTGCATCTGCGGCTGGGGTGCGATTAGGACACCGCAGCTTTCGCAGGTTGACAGCTCAACAGACCGGATCGGGCGTTTGGCAAAAATTCGATATAGGTGAGCGAAATTGATTTCATGCCGCAATTCGGCGGCATTCTCCGGGCAGACCTCCACACAGGTCCCGCAAGCAATGCATTGGTAGTGAGAATAGCTGAACACCCGCTGTTGATGGCTGTCTGCTGCTTCCAGTGTTCCGGTGGGGCAATTGAGTTCACAGGCCGCGCATCCGGTGCATCGATCGGCCGTTAAGCGGGTTCGCAAGAACAGGATAACGATCATCAGCAACATGGCCTCAGCGCTCAAGACATGAAAATACCACATGTAGGTTTCGAAAAACGGGATATGGTCTAAATTGCCGTGGGTGTAAAAATAGCCGGTTAAAAAGGGCAGGGCCGTCAAGATGATAAACAGAACATCTTTAGTGGAGGCGTTTTTGCGCTTGATGCCCAGAATGATTCGGCGCACCAGAAAATAGCTGCAGGCCGCCAATACGAACAATGTCAGTCCATCGGCCCAGTTGTCGGGCAGCGGCGCCCAATACCATTCGAAGCGGGACTCCTCCCAGAGGCTGACATGGCCGGCCAGCCAGATGGGTATAACGAAAAGACAGAGGTGAAAACCGTAGCGCAGCAGGGTATACAATGGCTTTTTCACAAAGGCATTGTGGAACGGGAGCAACAGGCGAGCAATTAGAAAAGGGCGCGCATCAAAGATAGGGCGCCGCTCTAAAGATCGGTGTGGGCGCAAGATGCTGAGCACAAAAAAAACCGTTCTCAAAATTAGACCCATACCGAACAGAATAAACACAATCCACAGCAGGGGGCCTTCCGCAAAAGCTAAAAATTCACCAATCACGCCGCATTTTCCTCATTTTCTCTCTTCAAATAAAGCAGTTTCAAAATTACTTTGTCGCCAGTATTGCGGACTTTTGTCAAAAAGCGCTTAGTGAGGTGGAGCGTTAAATCTTGAACTGTTTGAGGGCATAAGCCCGAGTTTTCAAGATTTCGCGGAACAAGCTTAGCGCTTTACAAAAGCCGCAATTTAGAGGCAAGGTAATTTTGAAACTGCTTTACTCCTTTTTCCAATCTTTTTGCCCTGATTGGGTATAATCCCGGACCAATTTGATGGCTTCTTTAAGGCCCTTTTCCTTTGCCGTTTTGTAAAACAATTGGCAATTGGGATTGGTTTTACTCAGCAATCCGTTGTAAATCGAAATCTCCTCGCCATACTCAATGGCATTTTTAAATCCCTGCGCATCTAAAGCACCGTTCAGACCGACTTTGGCCACTGCTACCGTCTCTGACGGCAGACTCGCAATCCGATGGCAGGTTTTTACCACTTCTGATTGCAGTTGCTCATCTGGAAACGCCTTGTTCACCAACCCGACGGCCGCCGCCTCCGTGCCGCTGATGACGCTGCCCAGCAGGATCATCTCTTTGGCTTTTCTGGCCAACGACAGACAGGGAATGCTGTTGTAATCGGGTGTAAAAAAAAAGTCGATTTCCGGCTCCCCCAGGGCCGCATCCTCGGCCGCGTAGACCAGATCAGACCCCATCGCCAGTTCAAAACCGCCCCCCAGGCAGTAGCCTTCGACCATGGATATGGTTGGCTTCTTGCAATACCAGAGTCGTTTGGCTGTGGCGCTGGAAAGATCTTTGACAAAATCGCGATACGGATCCGGTAATCCCTGGGTCAGATCATAGCCCGCTGAAAAATTACCCTCATTGCCTTTAATCACAATAGTTCTGACCTGTTCATCTTTTTCATAGTCGTCGAGCAGTTGCAGTATCGCTTCATACATGGTGTTATGAAGGGCATTTTTGCGTCGGGTGTTGTTGAGCGCGATCCACCCGATACAATCTTCAACGTGACTTTGGATTAATTGTGTCTTCATTACCACCCTCCTTATGCCTTTGCCTTGGCCCGACGTTTCTCATCCAGTTTCAACAGCTCATTTTTCATGATCTTGCCGGTGTCGGTCATCGGCATCTCCGCCAGAAATTCGATTTCGCGCGGATAGGCGTGGGCCTCCAACCGGCCTTTGACGTGCTGTTTGATGTCTTCCTCGAGCGCTTTGTCTATCGTCACATCCGGCTCGGGCACAATAAAGGCTTTTACGATTTCACCCCGGATTTCATCCGGCACCCCGATAACGGAGGCAAGTTTGACGGCCGCATGCTTGACCAGCGCATCCTCGACTTCGCCGGGTCCGATGCGGTAGCCGCCGCTTTCAATGACGTAATCCTTGCGGCCGGTAAACCAAAAATAACCGCTTTCATCTTTGGTGCCGTAATCTCCGGTGCGGAACCAATCACCGATAAATCGATTCTCGGTGGCTTCCGGATCGCCCCAGTATCCGAGAAAGATGCTCGGATCCGGTCGCTTGATCGCAAATTCACCGTACGTGTCGGGTGGCTGGACATTGCCCTGCTCATCGATGACTTCGACAATATGGCCGGGAATAGCGCGGCCCATGGAACCCGGGTGGACGTCCATTATTCTTGAACAATTGGCAACCATAAAATCGCATTCGGTCATGCCGTAATTTTCGTTGAATTTAACCCCAAGTGCCTTTTGGCCCCATTCATACAGATCTTTGCCCATGTTCTCACCGCCCACAGTGATGGATCTGAGTTCATCCAGATCAAAACGCTCTTTGGGGTTTTTGACCGCATGCATCATTATGCGAAAGGCTGTGGCAATGGCAAATATGGCCGTGACGCCATATTTAGAAATGACGGTAAAAGCCTTTTCGGCGTCAAATCTGCCAGTTTTGGCGTATTCTACGATGGCATGCCCGTAATGCATGGTTGGATACAGGGCGGTAAACGACCCTGCGATATAAGCCCAGTCACAATGGGTCCACAGCAAATCACCTTTCTGGGGAAACAAGTCCAGAGAAAAACCGGTATTGGTGGCTTCGGCAATCATCAGCCGATGGCCGTGAAGTGCGCCTTTGGGCGGGCCTGTGGTTCCTGAAGTATAAATAATTAAAGCCGGATCATCCGGTTTGGTGGCTACCGGTGTAAAATAGCGGCTGCCCTTTTCTAAGGTTTCCTCAAAGTCTAAGATATCCTTATCTTTATCCTTTTGCGCATCCACGGCGACAATCAGTTTCAGATCTGGAAGACGATCTTTAATCTCTAATATCTTCGGCAGATTTTTGCGGTCAACAATCACGCCTCTGGCGCCGCTGTTTTTAAGACGGTATTCGATGGCGAGGGGGCCGAATAGTTGAATCATGGGCACCAGGATGGCGCCCAGTTTGTAAACGGCAATATGGGAAATCAACGTCTCCGGGGCGGGCGCCATCAGTATGCCGATGCGATCCTCGCGCTCGACACCCCATACCCGCAGTGCATTGGCGAGTCGATTGGAGGCGTTTTTTAATTCCCAGTAGGTGATTTTGTGCTCGACGTCATTTTCATCGAGATAGATAAGTGCTACGCGGTTTTTATCATCAGCCCATTTGTCACAGATATCGACACCAATGTTGAAAAATTCCGGAAACTCCCATTTGAAATTCCGGCATATGTCTTCGTAGGTATCTCCCTGCCAGACCATAGCTGCCTCCTTATTTCCAGATAAGGTTCAGAGGTTCCCGGCTTCGCTTTAGCAAGCTTCGCCGCGGCGAGCAGGGTTCTGGGTTCACCATAAGTGTTCAGGTTTCGGGTGTCAGGTGTCAGGTCTTCGGTGGCCAATGTCGAGCCTTTGCTACTCAGTCGGCATAACGGCCATATATTTTGGTTGCTTTCAGCTTTTAGTCCTAAGTTCCCTGACACCTTAGAAAGCTCAACTCAAATGGGCTACCCAACTTTAATAACATTATTGTGAAATATAAGCCTAGCACAGCTCCTTGCCCGGAAGGTCCTGCTGCTGCTGCGGTACGGGTAATTCTTGAATCAATTCTCTGGCGTATAAAATACGCTGGGCCGCAGCGCGTTTGAGACTGATATTGACCTGCTCGGTATTGACATATTCAAGCGCACCGGACGGGCATACCTTGACACAGGTCGGGTCGCCATCGCACTGGTTGCAGACAATGGATTTGCCTAGATTGCGGTCGACGAAACAGGCCCCGAAAGGGCAGGCATAGCTGCAGGAGCTGCAGCCGATACATTTTTTTTCACTGATGATGCGGGCGCCTGTTTGCGGGTCGCGGCTGATGGCATTTACCGGGCAGACCAGCTCGCACATCGCTGTTTCACACTGCATGCAGGTGGACGGGATGAACTGATATTGTCCGTTTTCTTCGGATTTGATGGCCCGAATCCGCGATCGTTCCGGATTGCATTCTTTCATATTTCTCAGAGAGCAGCTGACCTCGCACATCTGGCATCCGCTGCACTTTTCGGGGTAGATAACGATTACGTTTCCCATTTATCTGTCTCCATTCTAAAACCTATCTCAAAAATGCATCTAATCAGCCGGAGGCGGACCCTTGAGCTTGATCTACTATTTTTGAGACAGGTTTGAATTAAAATTTATCTGAACTGACTTTGAATCCTCTTGTGATCCTATTTTTATTCAACAGTTTTACCATACGGACAAGCCAGATTACATCGGGTGCAGGCCATAAACCCATTGTCTGAGATGCGCCGGATAAATTTTTCCCACTTTTGATCAAGAACCTCATCGCGCTTATGCGTTACGACACAGCGATCGTATTTGACCTTTTCGCCCGGTGGAACACCCTGTGACGGACCGGGTATGATCGCCTTGTACGGGCAGGCCAGCACGCAGCGGGACCTTTTCTGGCAAAGCGGCTGCTCGGCGCAAAGATCACGCTTGAAAGGTTCATCCGGCTCAATCTCAATATCCGTGAGAACCCCGATCCAGCGCGCCCGTCCACCGTATTCCGGTGTGATGACCTGGGTGTTGTGGCCGATGAAGCCAAGACCTGCCAGCATGGCGGCCGGTTTTATGTGAATGGACTGTGTCGGCAGCGCATTAAAATTTTTCTTCTCTCTTAGCCGCTGAATGAAGCGCCAGGCACGCGACTCCATTATTTCATAGTAAAGGCAGATATATTCGGAGGAATTGTCCTTGACAGCTTCAACATTTAAAGATTCATCCCAGACGACATATCCCAGCACAATCAAAGACCTGGCCTGCGGCATCACTGCCGATGGCTTTTTGAGCCCCCGGCCGGGAGGAAAATCGACCTTTTCCACTTTCTTAAGGTCTGAAACGCCGCAGAATTGAAATCCAGCTTCTTTGGCTGTTTGCTTAATTTCAGTTTTTAGTTCCATCTACATTTATTCAGACTTCAGTTTCCCTTGCTTGATCAAATCAGATGCCACATCTTCCAAGTTGAGTGCCCGCAGGGTCGCAAGGGTTGGAATACCGGTTTTAACATCCCAGCCCATGGCCTGATAATAATCCTTTTTCATTTGTTCCAGATCTTCTGGCGTGACCTGGTCTTCCGGATAGGTGCCTGCCATCGAATAATTGAGCAATTTTTTAGGCAGAGTGTCCGCATCTTTGGTCATCCCCTCGCGCACGGCATAGGCCCTTTCCTGGCAGGAAATGCGCGCTGCTGCTTCCAGGAGCTCTTCGATGTTGGTCTCCCGGCCTTCTCCGGCCGAAAGGGCATTGGCCTGGAATTCGATGCTGATGCCGATATTCAGAAATATGGTGTTCCACTTGCACTGCCCCAGGGTATCGCTGATGGTTGAGATTTTTTGGCCCAATGCGGCCAGCGCCCCCCGGGCTTCATAATCAAACTGGCCAATCACCGGTTCTTCCCCGGCCTGTTTCTTTTTTTCCAGGGCCGCGTCGATGATGGCCATGGCGGATTTGGCCTCCCAGCTGTCCGGGTTGGACATGCCGGTCATGCCGGCGTCTTTACCGCTGCCGAGATTGTCGAAGGACCCGACCCGGGCGCGATATTCATCGCCGCCTCTGGGATTGACCACCGCACCGATTGTGCGGGCTCGGAAATTCATCACGTTGGTGCCCCCCAGCGGCAGGCCCTTTATCTGCAAGGCTTCTTCCACGTCACCGCCGATTTTTTGGGCGGCTTCGGCCGGATTGCTGGCCAGCACCTCACCAAAGCCTTCTTGCTTGATGATCTTGTCGACCATCTGGCTGATGGCATCCTGATCTCCCCAGTTAAGCTGAATGCCATCCGTATCTTTTGCGGTAATCTTGCCCTGTTCGTAGAGCTCCATGGCCCAGGCAATCATGCGCGAAACCGAGGTGGAATCGATTCCCTGGCGCTGACATTTGGACACAAACCCATACCAGGACTTCATATCCGGATCTTTCATGACCCAGGTGGTTGATGCATACAGGTTGCAGCTGGCCACCAGCGGGCCCCATTCAGGAAGCTCATAGTAATCCATGCAGCGCACCTGGCAGTTGAAGCATCCGGTGATGCCTTCTCCCTGGCGGTTTTTATGATTTTCCCAGAAAGGTTTATGTCCGTCTTTGAGTTCCTTTTGTTTTTCCCATTCGGTAGCCTCATAGTTTCCCAGCGTCAGCCCCCACGACGGAGGATCGTTGTCGGCCAGATCGATGGTTTTGGCCATTCCCAGCTGGGGTTTTTGGACCTGTAAGGCCTCCAGGCACAGTTCAAAAAATCGCTCGGGCTCTGCGATGGCCACGCCCTTGGTTCCCCGCACGGCAATGGCCTTCAGATTTTTAGAGCCCATGACACACCCCATGCCGGTCCGCCCGGCGGCATTGCCAAGGCGATTATGAATGGAGGCATAAGGGATCATCCGTTCGCCGGCCGGCCCGATACAAACGACTTCAACCTCGGGATCACCCAGTTCCTGTCGGATGGCGTCCTGGGTTTGATAGGTGTCCATGCCCCAAAGATGTGTGGCGTCTTTTATTGTGACCTCATCATTATGAATGGCAATGTAAACCGGACGCTGCGCTTTGCCGTTTAGAACGATGCTGTCATAGCCCGCATATTTTAATTCAGGCCCCCAGTAGCCGCCCATGTTGCCCATGCCCTGAATACCGTTGACAGGCGATTTTGCAGCGACCTCCACCCGGCCGGAGCCGGGCACCATGGTGCCGGTGAATGGGCCAAGGCTCAACATCAGCACATTCGCCGGATCCAGCGGATCGACCTCCGGGCCGGTTTCGTTATACAGAATTCGGGAATTTAATCCTCGTGCGCCGATCCACAAGCGTTCGTACTCAGCGGTTGGTTCTCTGGCGATTGAGCCCGAGCTCAGGTCGATTCGTAAAATGGTTCCACCACGCATGTAACCCATTGACATCTCCTTTGTACAAAACCATTGCGGTTGCCTAATATTGACGCCTTTTTTGATAAAGACCTGGGGTTATTGTTTTACTTTACCCAGATCAAATAAAATCATTTTGATCTGGCTCAATTCATCGAAGGTCCAATCCGACAGCATGCGGCCGATGCCGCTTTTCTTAACCCCCCCGAAAGGCGCCATTTCATCCCAGCAATTGGTGGCTTCGTTGATATACACGCTTCCAGCCTGGATGTTTTCGGCCAGATGATAGGCATTTGCCAGACCGCTGGTAAACGCGCCGATCTGAAATCCGAACCGGGTTGAATTGGCCAGCTCCACGGCCTGATCGATGTTGTCAAACGTCATGATCGGCGCGATCGGTCCCGGTGTGGGTTCCTGGGTGACGAGCATGTCGCCGGTGGCCTCGTCAATAATGGTGGGCTCCAGATACAGCCCTTTGGGATTGTTGCCACCGGTTAAGAACTTGCCGCCTTTTTGACGGGCATCCTCCAGGTGGGCCAGGGCGACTTCAAGCACCTTGCTGTTGTGTACGGGCCCGACATCCGCTTTTTCATCCAGCGGGTCCGCCAAATTGAGCGCCTGGGTCCTTTCGACAAAGCGGTTGACAAAATCCTGATGGACATCTTTGTGGAGCAATATTCTGCGGGTGGATATCGGCGACTGTCCGTTATGCGCATAGCATCCCCCCACGGCGGCTTCCACAGCGGCTTCGATGTTGGCATCATCCATGACGATCAACGGGTTATTGGACACGATGGCAAACAACAGCTTTTTCATAGCCGCAGTCTTTGCCACTTTTTCGCCGGTGGGCTCCTGGCCGAACAGGCCGATGGCCTGGGTGCCGGAATTTGAGCACAGTTCGACGCCGACTTCTTCGCCGGCGCCGGTCAACACGTTGATGCTGCCCGGGGGAAAGCCGGCTTCTTCAAGAACCTCTGCAATAATAATACTGCTGAATGGCGATCCGGACGACGGTTTTACAATCACACTATTGCCCACCGCCAGGGCATAGGGAATGGTACAATTGGGCATTTCAGACGGATAGCTGAAGGTTGAAATATTGACTACCACCCCCACCGGTTCGAAAATATGGATTAGACGTTTATTGTTGGAATCTTCAGTCACATTGGGCAGGGTCTTGCCGCGGTGCGATTTAATATTGGCGGCCGCCACATGAAAGTTGCTCCAGCTATACCCATCAATGGTGCTTCCCTCCCAGACGGCCTGCTGAATGGGCTTGCCGGATTCCAGACAGGTGAGACGGGATGATTCTTCATCTCTCTTCTTGGCCAACTCGGTGGCTTTGTGCAGCAGTTCGATTCGTTTGACCAGTGATAGTTTTGCCAGGGCTTTTTGCCCTTCAATGGCCGCATCGATGGCTTTCTGGGCGTCGTTGCGGGTGCAGGCCGGTACTGTACCGATCACGCTGCCATCGCCTGGATAGTGGACTTCGAAACGCTCGCCGCTTTCCGATTCGACCCATTCACCCCCGATGAATGCTTTTTTTTGGTAGACTTTGTCAGACATGGAGTCCTCCTTTACACGGTTTGCTTTTTTGAAGACCTTATAGGTTTGATGTTTTTTTACAGGTATTAGCTTAGCAGTATCCTTCGAACCTCCTGCGGACGAGGCCCGAATATACATAATTGATCATGGTCGTAAAATCAAAAACGGGCAGACCCACCGCTTCCTGAGTGGCAGCCGCGTAGGGCGGAAGATCGGTACATTCAAGTAATATGGCTTTGATGTTGTCTTCCTTTTCGATCAGGTTTTGGGTCACCTGAACGACTTCCGCTTCAACGGCATCAAAGTCGAGTTCGCCGGCTTCGGCATGAATTGCATCATAAAAATGCTTTTGTTCTTCCATACCGGCGATGGCCAGCGGGATATCAGCACCGTTGGTGGCGATCTGCAAATGTTTGGGCGTTAAGGTTTTAGCGCTGGCGGTAATGATGCCAATCTTCTCACCGGGCTTGAGCATGCGAGAGATAAACGGCAGCTGCAATAGACTGGACATAAACACCGGAACCGGAAATTCCCTGGCCATCACGTCATGATAGAGAATCATAAATCCGCAGTTACCGGTAATCGCCTTGACACCTTCGTTGACCAGATCCCAACCGGCATCGATGAACGGCTGCAGCAGTTCCGGGTCACCTTGATAGACCAATTTTTCCATATTGGCGCCTTTGACGTTGGCATATCTGACCGGAAAAGAAAAGGTTGTGGCATTTCCAGGGCAGCCGGGTGGAAACGGCATGAAGCTTTCCATCAGAATGATGCCGATCGCCTCTCCGTAACTGGTTTGTCCCTTATTGGCTTTGTAAATCATAAAAATCCTCCTCCGAATTTATGATGATACGAATCGATCTGCCAAAAAAGAATGAAGAGCAAAATTTGAGCCAACAATCGGTATAAAAATAAAAAGATGAGATTTCATATAGTTATATAAAATATTGGATAGAGCTGGACGGGCAGCGATGCAGATATGAATCAAGCAAACGCATCGCAGCGACTCATCTGTCAAACGATTTCATCATCACTGCGACGGATTTTAAACAGCGACCTGCGTGCATGCCAGCCGTAGATCGCTGCAGCCGGGTTGTTCCCCAGCAGTCGATCCTTAACAATCAATGTGGATACCGGCGCCTTGGAATAGCGGGTGAATAAAATGTCGTGTCCCATGCATAGCCCGATAATAAAGTTTATTTGGGTTTTTACTTTGTTCAGAATTTCGGCCTGGGCAATGGGATGGCAGGTTGAGTTGTCCGGATATGCTTCTAAATGCGGCAATCCCCGATCGGTGGCAGAGCTCCGGCCGATCTGGCAACCGGCACTAAAAACCTCAATGCCGTCTTTCTCAAACAGCCGCCGGATTAAAGCCAGCTCCGCGCCAAAAGCAACACAGGCAGCGAATCCCACTTTTGAAAACTTCATTTCCTTGACGAAATCCAGCGCCTCCTCGATTCGCGGCCGGTAACCGTCATTTTTTTTGCCGACAACGCATGCGGCGCTGTAAATATCGACCACCTCCGGCGCCGCATAGGCTTTATCGGCCCTTTCGATTTCTTTAAGATAATGGTTGGCCTGACAATAGGATGGAATCCCTTTGTCATCGCCGCGCCAGCATCCCATTTTTTTGCATAAACATGCTGTTTTTGCTTTTTCTTTCATGATGACCTCAAATCCTCCAATACCAATAATCTCTCAGGTGGTTTAATCGACTCGCTATTCTAAATTTGATGTACACCAACTCGTTTTGGCCTCTGTAAAGGGCGTCTTTAAGTCCGTTGTTTGGTAGCAGCGGCCGATTGGCCCGCAATTCGCCCAAATACGAGGCATTCGGTCAGGGAGCAGCTACCCAAACGACTGGCGCCGTGAATGCCACCGCTGACTTCGCCGGCGGCAAACAGCCGCGGAATCGGCTGGCCCTTAAGATTAATTACCTGGGCCTTGGAATTAATGCCGATGCCGCCCGGTGTGTAATGCAGTTTCGGCCACAGCCGCATGGCATAAAAGGGCGGTTTTTCCAATGGCGGGGTATCCGGGCCCAGGGGCTTGCCGAACACGTCCGGTTGGCCGGCTGCAATCGCATTGTTGTAATCATTGAACGTTTTGCTCAATGGCGCAGATGGCATCCCAAAGGCGTCCGAAAGGTCCGCTAAATTCTCAAAGCCCTTGACCTTGCCGCGTTTGAGACAATCCCTGAGGCTTGCCGGATCCTTTTCAGCGCCGTTGCTGTCAACGATGCCAATACAGGCATGACCGGCGCGCAACATGGCTTCAGTCCGGTGGCGGCGATCGCCCCATTCATTGACAAAACGGCTGCCGGTGGCCGGATCGATCAGAATACCCGCCGGGAAAACGCTGTAAGAAGCAAAACGGGCCCCTTTGCCGTATCCCTTTTCATCCGGGCACCCCCATGGCCCCATTTGGATCCAGGACAGATGTACCGGAAGGGCCCCGATACGCAAAGCGGCCACCATTCCTTCTGAGGACGCTCCCCGGTGGTTGGTTGATTGAATCGTTTCGTCCAACCCCGGTTGCTGGAGCCGGCAAAATGACAAATCGTTGCCAAACCCACCCGTGGCCAAAATGATGGCGCGATTGGCACCCATATTTTTTGCAGTTCCGCTGTTTTCATCGGGAAACTGGTAATTGGCCTGGATGTTAATACCGCATACGGTTGTTCCGTCACGATCGACAATGAAGTTTTTCAGCAGGCAGCGGGTGCGGATGTCGACACCCAGTTCCTTTAGTTTGGCTGTTTGGGCTTTGATAATGTCCGCTCCCACATGACCCTTCGTGGTCAGGCAGCGGGCCGCAGAATGTCCCCCGAAGCGGTCGAGTCGGTCCAGGTATTGGACACCCAGCTTCTGGCGGGTCCACTCGATGGTTTCTGCCGCTCGTTCAGCCACGATTCTGACGAGGTGCGGATGATTCAGGCCCAAACCCGCGCGCAGCATGTCATCATAAAACAATTCCGCTGAATCCGCTATTCCGTGTTCCTTTTGCAGGTAGTTGCCAGGTGCCGCTAAACCCCCGTCAGAGATGCGTGTGTTGCCGCCGATCACTTTCATTTTTTCAATGACGATAACCGCAGCGCCGGTCTGAGCGGCTTCAATGGCGGCAGCCAGCCCGGCTAAACCGCTGCCAATAACGATGATATCTGTTTTTTCGTCCCAATCTGTCATTTGAATTCCTTTTTGTTTGTTCAAGAAAAGGAAGAGCAAAATTTGAACCAACAATTAAAGAAATAATAAAGTTATTTTATTTCAATCGCTTAATTGGAAGACCGTCAAAGCGGGAAGGGAAAAGTGATTCAGATATGAATCAAATGAATGTGGCAGTCAAGTAAAATCGCCTTAGGATTAAGTCACATTAATGACATCGTCCCCATTTGAATTCGGCGAATTGCGAAGCAAGTTAGAATTCCATTGACGATATGATTTTCGCACTTTTCCAGAAATCTCTTAAAGTTTAAAAGTGTTATAGAAAGCTGCAGTTTGATATTTGAAAATATTCAAGGTTTTTAAAAGATATATGCAATAATTAGCAGTTGTCACTTCATAGCCGCTACAATTCAGCAAAAATGTGGATTGCAAAGTCCAATGTTTAAATAATTGCACCGAATGTACAATTTAAAAAATCGGGTACCCGGCAAACACAAAGATGGTATGGTTATTCAAACTCGCAAATCACGACAAAACATGATAAATTACCTATAAAGGAAGATTTACGATTGGCGTGACAAAATACAATTTGCACTGATGGGTTGATCCAGCAAAAGATGCACTAATTTTTTATGGGTATAGAAGTTCGCAATGATAAAATTAGAATTAAGTTTTAAAGATAGAGTCCTAAAAAAAATCGAAACAGAAAAGCCTGAAATAATTATTGGTCGAAGCCCTAATACTGATATTCAAATCGATAACCTTACGGTTTCTAAACAGCATGCAAGGCTTATAGAGCAAAAAGATCAATATGCTCTCGAGGATCTAAACAGTACAAACGGCACATTCCTCAATGATGAAAAGATTTCGAGAGCTAATTTAAACCATAATGATATTATAACCGTGGGAAAGCATACTTTAGTAATTCATTATAATAAAGAGAGCAGTAGGAAGACGCATGATTTTGGAGATAAAACTGTTAAAATGAAAACTTAATTTGGACGTATACTTATTCATTAGTGGGTGTTGTCTCGTCAAACTCTGAAAGTAACTGACATGCTATGAAAAAGATAGGCTTTAATAAATATGAATGTTTAAATAGATTGCGATTATACAGTGATATGATGGAACAGATACTATTATTGGTTGAGGGAAATCTACCGCTTCGCAGTACTGACGAAAAAAAAGCCCAGTCAATTTTAAAGGATTTGAAAAAGCGCCTTCATTCAGATTTAAAACAAAGTTCCATAAGAGCAGGTCAAAAACAAATCGGTAATGTTGAACAAGAATTTTATTTACCAGCAATATTTGAAGCTTCAAAGCGTATTTCAGTGGATCCAAATTCAACTCCAGATCAAGGATGGATCGACGAGATAGATATCGCTCAAAAGCACATAAAATATTGTTTGAATCAGTTGTTGTCTTTGTAAAACAGATCATTTTGATGCGTGACAACGCTTTTGCTATATCATCTGAAAGTTCTACGAATTTTTTCTTTCAATGAGGTAAAGAAACATTAAATGCAATCACAATAGAGATAGCTTATACGATCAATCAAAAAAAGGATGGAAAAATTAGCAAAAGCGAAATTCGGTCAAATTGATGTTTATTTCGGCGCAGAGCTAAAATGGCTTTGATAGTGTTATAGAACCTTCTCAATGGCAGTTTTTTCCATTTTAATTTTCAACCACAAATATTCAATTTTTCAAACCTTTTCGAAATATAGATTTCGTGCCTGAATCGAGTCATTGTAATTCCGCTAATTTTTTTTCATATTTCATTTGGCAATTCTTAAGTTTCCAGATTGGATCTTGAATTTAACTAATAAAAAACCGGCATCAAAAAATATTAAAACCTGAAGCCGGTCTTGAAGTATCGCCTTTTTTGAGTGGTTTCTTTCGCTAATATAAACAATATTGGCCTTTATAATATTTATCAAATAACGTCAGTCTAAAATTCAGCCAAGGTGTGGATTGAGTAACCAAATATACGAATAACGGAAAATTATTCCCATTTACCTGCAGCTGAGGTTGTAGAATGGATTCGATTAAGAACAATCGATTCCGATTCACAGTGAAGCGTTCCACCATCGATTGTCGGTCCTGGATTCCATTTAAATTTTGCACCCAGATCCTTGTCTAAAGCGGCAAAGACATCCGCATCTGTTGTATACCCATCATTTGATATTTTCATGTTAGACCAAGCCATACTTTCCCTAACATTAAGTTCCTTCACAGATATAGCCAAAGCTTGTGAACTCGCAGTATCTGTTATAAAATCAACTTTTTTTATAGCCACCGAGCTCATTACACCCATTATGATCATAACAGAAGTTAACTCGATTAGAGTGAATCCCTTTTGATTTCTCAAAGACAGTCTTTCTTTCATTAGAATTTTTCGTGTCTCAATTTTTTCGGCCTTAAATCTCTTCTTCACCAAATCCTTTAAGATATTCAAAACAAAAACTAGTGCGTATATTGTCAGAAGAAGAAACGCGCCTTTTGCAACTAAAACATCCATGAGATTATATGATTTCCACATTAATTGGAATTACAGAGCTGATAAAATAAACAGACGGTCCTATTTGACATCCCACTGGTCAATCTTTCTCCTAATAATTTTATAAATAATGCCTGCAATCCCTAAATTGCTATTGTTACGAATAGTTCAAAGGCGAAAAATCCAAATTATTTCGCATCCTTTAAAATCCCTGCTTAAGAAGTTAGCAATCTTTATGCCAGCAGCCACGCAATTTTATTTGGTATCTGTCCTATCATAAACTATTGTAATTAATATAAATTATGTCATTCTTTATTTTGGAATAAATGGATGCCAGGTAGCTAAGTATTAATTTTTTTAATAGAGATATTAAAAAAATAAGAGGTAGGCGAAATTTGAACAGAAGTTAGTTGCGTTCATCACTTAAGTATTCGAAATTTAATAAAATCTTGAAGAAAATTATCTCAAAGTGCATCACCAAGTAATTATTTCTCTTGTTGCACGGTTCAGTACCCCACTTAATTGTATCTTTGTAATAGACCTATATTTTAAATTTCATCATCTAATAAAACAAATTTAGACCTAACTTAAATTGTGGACTACGTGCTAAGTGTGAAATTTGGGATGCATAAAAATTTGTTAGGTGTGCTGATGAAAAGTATAAATGATTGTGATGATGGTCATAGGTGATAACCGTAATTTTAGAGGTAATGCCCAAATTAAGTTAATTTTTTCTATTTTTAGTATAAATCTGTACGTGGCGGATAGAGATATTCGCCATTTTTTTATCGGTATTAAGCCAGCTAATTTGTGCCAAAAATGGCTTGACAAGCCAACCTGTATTCTTGTATACAAGTATAAAAATAGACCCACATTGCCATATAAAGGAGGTCAGTCATGCCAGCACAGGAAGCCATTGATTTAACGAATGATGCACGTGAATCGGCTCGTGGTTTAAAGGGGGAAACGCGAACCCAGCGGTTGAAAAATGCCTATTTGGATTCAAAGCCGACCATCTGTATGGAGCGCGCCCTGGCGTTTACCCGATCCTACAAAAAAACCGAAGGCCAGGCTACGCCTGTGCGTCTGGCCAAAGCCTTTCGGCTGGCCTGTGAAACCATCACGCTAAACATCTTTGAGGACGAATTGATCGTGGGAACCCATGGCTCGGGGCGCCGAATGGGTGCCCTGGTCCCTGAAATTTCCTGGCAGTGGCTGGGCAAGGAGCTGGACAGCATTCAAACCCGACCGCGCGATCCCTATTATATTGATCCGGAACAGGAGCGCCTGTTTGTCGAAGAAATTATTCCCTACTGGAAAGGCAAATCGATTGAAGAGAACGCTTTGGCGCAGTTTCCTGAAGATACCCTCAAAATCGGTGTCAATACTGATATTTTGGACACCGAAATGAAATGGCGCAGCCATGTGGGAGAGATTACGCCTGATTTTCAAGATATCATTTTCCCCAAAGGATTCCGGGCCATCTGTGATGAGGCCAAAGAAAAACTAGCAACCCTGGATTATACCAATGTCGATGATCTGGATAAAATCGATTATTACCAGGCGGCTATTGAGGCCTGTGAGGGGATCATAACGCTGGGCCAACGTTATGCCCTGCATGCAGAGGAATTGGCCCTAAAAGAAAAGGATCCTGTTCGCAAAAAGGAGCTGGAAGCCATCGCCGCCAACTGCCGCCGGGTACCGGAATTTTCGCCGCGCAATTTTTGGGAAGCCGCTCAAATGCTCTGGTTTGTGATGCTGGGTTGTTTTCTGTCTGAAAATTGTCCGGCTTTCAATATCGGGCGCTTTGACATGTATATGAATCCGTTTTATCAGGCAGACCTAAAATCCGGCGCGATCAATCAGAAATTTGCCCAGGAAATCATTAACTGCGTCTGGATCAAAATTGCCGAGCTCATCTGGCTGTTACCCAAAAACGGCAGCCGTTATTACGCCGGTTACAGTGGATTTACCAATCTGAGTGTCGGGGGCCGCAACATCGATGGCAGTGATGCCGTCAATGATATCAGCTTTATGGCCGTCGAAGCCACTGCGCAGGTGGCGCTGCCGCAACCCTCTTTGAGCGTCATCATTCATCCGGATACACCGGAAGAATTTTTACTGGCCTGCTGCGCCTTGTCCCGTAAAGGCATCGGCTTTCCGGCCTTTCACAACGATCGGGTGGGCACCCAGATGATGATGTATGCCGGGCTGCGGCCCGATGATGCCCGCGAGTGGACCTTGCTGGGCTGTGTCGTACCCCATCATCGCAAGGTCTACGAATGGACCGATGCCGGTGGTTACAATATGGCCGCTGCCCTGGAATGGACGCTTAATCAGGGGCGCAGCCGCCTCACCGATGAGCAGATGGGTTTGCCTACCAAAGATCCGCGTGAGTTTACGTCTTTTGAAGAACTGAAAGAAACCTTTTTTAATCAGGTCGATCACATTATGAAGCACTGTGCGGTCTCAACCGTCATTGAGCACCGTCTGCATCGTAAAATGGTCCACCGCCCCTACCTTTCGCTGCTGGTGGAAGGCTGTATGGAAAGCGGCAAAGACCTGGTAGACGGCGGTGCGCGTTATAATGTCGGTCCCGGTTGGATTGTCGTGGGTGCCGCCGACTGTGCCAACGGCCTGGCGGCCATCAAAAAGAATGTTTTTGAAGAAAAAAACATCACTATGGATCAGCTGATTAAGGCCCTGGATGACAACTTTGTCGGCCATGAGGAAATCCAAGAGCTGCTCAAGAACTCTCCCAAGTTCGGCAATGATGATGATTATGTCGATCGTCTGCAGGTGGAGATGACGGACTATAATGACAAAGGGCTGAGCCGTTACAAAGATACTTTAGGCAATCCCTTCCACAGCGCCATTATGGGGCTGACCTATAACATCCCCACCGGCTCGGTGGTGGGTGCGTTGCCCTGCGGAAGGAAAGCAACTCAGCCCCTGGCCGAGGGTTGCTCGCCGCATCCGGGAACGGATACCAGCGGCCCCACCGCCGCTATGCGCTCTGAAGCCAAAGTCAACCATGAGCTACATCCCGGTGGCACCCTGCTCAACCTCAAGCTGCTGCCCTCTGCCATCGAGGGCCAGCGCGGTCTGGCCGGCATGGCCAATCTGATTCGGTCCTATTTTGAACTCGGCGGCTATCACTGTCAGTTCAACGTCATCAGTCCTGAAACCCTGCGGGATGCCCAAAAAAATCCGGATAACTATCGGGACATGGTGATTCGTGTCGCTGGCTATTGTGCGCTTTTTAATGATCTTTCCGAACAGGTACAGAATGAGATTATACGCCGGACAACGCATGAAACCCTTTAACCTGAATCTTGCATGAAAATTAATAAGAAACTTTAATCGTTTCTTATACCATTAGGTTAAACGACACAGCGACGTAAACCATAATATACGTAAAGTATAAGGTATGAATAACATTCTATCTCATTAATTTTCACCCTATGGGCGAGCCGGAGGCTTCCATCGGTCCGCCTCAGGCGGATTATTAAGGGTGAGGCATAGTTCACTATAGCCTCACCCTTAAGTGCCTTGCATATGAAAGCCTCCAACTCGTGCAAAATTCAGGTAATTGCTAATAATGAAGAATATCGTGATTGAAATTCAGCGCTGGTCGGTGTCGGACGGGCCCGGTACCCGGACAGTGGTCTTTCTGAAAGGCTGCCCCCTGCATTGTCCTTGGTGCGCCAATCCCGAATCGCAGAATCGCCTGCCGCAAATCGGGATCTTTCCCTTGCGGTGTGTCGCCTGCCATGCTTGCGAACGGGAGTGCCCGGAAGGCGTTGCGATTCCTGCCAAAGACGGTGCTTATTCTGATGGTATCTGTGTCCAGTGCGGCGAATGTATCAAGGTCTGCCATTCGAGCGCGCGCGATTGGCTGGGTAAGGAAATGTCAGCGACTGAGCTCATGCAGGTCATCAAAAGGGATATGGTTTTTTATCGGAGGTCCTCTGGAGGCGTTACCTTCAGTGGTGGCGAACCGCTAACCCAGCCGGATTTTTTAAAGGCGGTTATCGAAGAATGTCAAAAATTAGGCATTCACACAGCCATAGAAACCTGTGGGTTCTTTCGCTGGGGATCTGTTGAAGATACCGTCCGGCGGGCTGATTTTTTCTTATTCGACATCAAGCACATGGATGCCAAAAAACATAAAGAGATCACCGGCGTATCCAACAAATCCATTCTAGAAAATGCAAAAAAAATTGCGCAGCTCGATATTCCCATGGTGATCAGGATTCCGGTCATACCGTCGATTAATGACAGCCAAGAGAACATCATGGCCACCGCCAAATTTGCTCGTGATAAGCTGCCCGGTGTTTTAGGCATTGAATTGCTGCCGTATCACAGGCTGGGCCTCTCCAAATATGATGCACTGGGACTGGATTACCAGCTGCCTCATATCCAGCCTCCGGATGACGACACCATGGAGATGTTGCGGGACCTGATAACCGCCGAAGGGGTATCCTGCATCACCGCCGACAGCGGCTACGCCCCCCAGCCCCTCCCACCGAAGCTGACAGTGGTCGGTTAGGTCAAACTGGAAATACCTCATTTTTAAAAAATGATTCAAACGCCTCGAAGACTTCCTGCGGTGCTTCTTCCGGTAAATAATGGCCGCAGGGCAAACCTCGACCTTCCACAGTGTTGTCAGAAGCCTCACGCCAGCAGTCCAGCAGATCGAATTTGCGCAGTATGCGGTTGGCATCGCCCCAAAGGACCAGGAGAGGGCACTGAATTTTCCTGCCCGCTTGAAGGTCTTGGCGGTCGTGTTCCAGATCAATAGAGGCTGCCGCACGATAGTCTTCGCAGGTGGCGTGAATCGTTTGGGCGTCACAAAAGCAGCGCTCGTATTCCGCCAGGCATTCAGGATTGAATATGCTCGCGATGTCCGATTCTTTGTTCTGCGACCAGCCCAGCAACTCATATTGAAGATAGAATTTCGGATCGGCACCAATAAGTCTCTCCGGAAACGGCTCTGGTTGGGGCAATATAAACCATTCGTAATATCCCATTGCAAAAGACATGTCCGTTTGCTCATACAGGGTCAGGGTCGGTGCAATATCCAGCACAGCCGCTTTTGTCACTCGATCCGCATAGTCCAGGCACATTCGATGCGTTACCCTGGCACCGCGGTCATGACCGGCGACCGCAAATTGTTGGTGGCCAAGGGTTTCCATGAGACCGACCTGATCTTGAGCCATGGCCCGAAAGCTGTAAGTCGCATGCCGCGGATCGCTTTGCGGTTTGTCACTGTCTCCATAACCCCGCAAATCGCTCATAACCACCGTAAAATGCGCTGCCAGGCGTGGTGCGATCTTGGCCCACATCAGATGGGTTTGTGGATAACCGTGCAACAGCAAAAGCGGTGGACCAGCGCCGCCAACACGGAAGGCGATCTGAATCCCGGTTGCCACCTTGCGTTTTTCGGTTTTGAATCCGTCAAGCACTTAAAAAGATGCTCCATCTATTTGTACGCATATTCTGGGTTACGATTATTGGTGGATTGGCGGCGGCAGACTGTGCTTCTTCAGTTTACGCACGACCGTTGGCTGGCTGATATTGAGAAACTGGGCCATCTCGCGCGTTGATTTGCAGTGCCGCATGGCATTTTTAAGCATCTCCTTTTCGAGCGCCGCAAGCATGTCCACCAGATTGTTAATTTTTTTATCCGCGCCCCTCACTTCCCAGCGGTCTTCTATCACCTCTTTGCCGATACTGCTCAGTATGACCGTATCGATCACATCCCCTTCACTCATGACCACCGCTTTTTTAATAATATTTTTGAGTTCGCGGACATTTCCGGCAAAAGAATAGCCTTGTAATAAGGATAATGCCAGGGGGTTGAGTTTTTTCTTTTGCTTATACTTCCGGTTATAATGGTGCAAAAAGCTGTTGGCCAATTCGAAGATATCCTCCGGGCGCTCGCGCAGGGGCGGAATTTTAATGGTTAAAATGTTAAGCCGATAAAACAAGTCCTTGCGGAACTTTTTTTGCCGTACAAATTTTTCGATATCCTGGTTGGTGGCTGCAATAATGATGCAGTCAATGGGTTTGGCTTTGATGCCCCCTAAACGCTGGACCTTATGATCGTCCAGGTATTTCAGCAGCTTGGCCTGCACCGAGAAGGGCAGCTCGCCGATTTCATCCAAGAATAGCGTACCTTCATGGGCCAGCTCGAACAGCCCGGGTTTACCTTGTTCGTCGGCACCTGAGAAGGCGCCTTTTTCATAACCGAACAGCTCCGCTTCCAGGAGGTTTTCGGGTAAGGCCGCACAATTAATTTGAATAAACGGTTTCTTTTTTCGTTGGCTGTTGTTGTGAATGAATTTGGCCAAAAGCCCTTTGCCGGTGCCCGATTCTCCTAAAAGCAGGATATCAGTGACCTCCAGGTGCGCCAGTTTTATTGCGGTCTTTAAAATGTCGCGCATTTGGTCGCTTTCGGCGACAATTTTTTGTCTTTTCAATTCGAGCATGCTCAGTTCGGTCAGCTCTGTTTTATAGCGGTCTTTTTCTTTACGCGTCTCCTCTAACTGTACTTTGAGCGCTTCTAATTGGGTGATGTCCCTTTCATTGATTACCACCATTGACAATTTATCGTTTCGATCGAAAACGGGTATGCCCGTGCAAAGCACCGTTTTTTTCGTGTTTCTTACATGTTGCAGCTGGCTGACCACACGTTTGGTTTCAATGACTTCATCGGTGACATAATTGCTGTATAGCCTCTTTTTTTTAACCAGATCTGAAACCTTTGTTCCGACAATGTCCTCTCTTTTAATGCCCCCCAGCCGCTCTGAAGCCCGATTGATCAGAACCACCCGTCCGTTTTTGTCACAGATCCAAATCCCGTCTGAAGAAGATTCGAAAACAGTCTTAAATTGTCGATCCACTAAATCAAAGGACTCCAGTTTCCAGGCCGTTGATTCAAATTCATCCAGACGCAGGAAGTTACAAACACAACCGGTAACGGTTTTGCCCTCTCTTATGGAATTGATGTTGACAATGAGATTGACTCGTCTTCCCTGGATTTGGCTTTCCAACTGGGGTTTGCCGGTTGCCAGGCATTGGGCCACCAATTCACTGGTTTTCGGCAATAGTTTTGCGATGTTAACCCCGATCATCTTGGTTTTTATAAATTTAAGGATTTCTCTGGCCCGCTTGTTCACAAACAGGATGCGGCCGTCCTTATCCGTAGCAATGACACCATGGTTGCTGAATTGCAAAAATTGTTCGTAATTGGGGGCTTTTGGCATGTTGAACTCCTTTGACTCTGAAATCTTCAGATCAAAGACAGGTTCTGCGATCGGGAAAGGTGGGGGCAGAACCGATCAATCTGCTCTTCGGTGCCAGCATAATGTATTGATGTACGGGTCACTGCGTCAACATATGGAATTTTAGAATTTTTTGCAACCGATGAGCGTATCGGTTTATGTGACGGAATCGCTAATGTTTCGATTTTAAAACAAGCGATGATTTCAACTGCGATCATTCATGTCAAAATTCAAGCTATTGATATTTTTTTATACGTGATGGCATCCTTGACTGATTACTATTTTACATGAGATGAGAATATTTTACTTAATAAGGTAATTTGAAACGATTAAGATCATAAGCCCATATGAGACCCAGACCAGCGAATTCATTTGAGACAATCCCGAGCGGCGCCGCAAAGTGGATCGGTGTCGGCCTGATTTTATTATCCGCCACCGGGTTTACGATTAATATTGTAATCTCCAATATGGCCTATCGGGATGGCATCGATGTGCCAACAATTAATGCCGTGCGCCATTCGGTGACAATCACTCTTCTGATTCTGTTTCTTAAGATCCGTGGCAAAAAATTAGTATTGCCGCCGCGGGAACGCTATGCCGGCCTGGCCCTGGGTATATCGGTATTTATGATGGGCTTTGGATATCTGAGCGCAACCCAGTATATCCCGGTTAGTTTGGCCGTTCTGATTTTTTATACCTCTCCGTTCCTGGTTGCGTTAATCGCTCGATTTACTGAAAAAGAACCCATCACTGCTCTTCGAATGATAGCGATCACGATCGCATTCATCGGTCTTGCCTTTGCTCTGGAAATTCAGTCTTTGGCGGGCCACAACTGGCGCGGCTTTGCGTTTGCTTTTTTAGCAGCGCTAGGTGCGGCCTCATTTGTTGCCGTCAGCAGCCTGACGATACGCAACGTCGATCCACAGGCAGTCAATGTGCATTGCCTGACGATCGGCACAATCCTATTTGTGGCTTTCATGCTCATCAGCGGCGGAACGGGAGCATCGATTGCCGCGGTGGGTTGGCTCAAGCTGGGTGTCGCTAGCTTGGCGTTGACCGTTGGCTACATCACATTACTGATTGGTCTTGAAATTATTGGGCCGGTCAAAACATCAATGTTGCTAAACACAGAGCCAATTTTAACAATCTTCCTGGCTGCCATATTATTGGGCGAACGGCTTTCACTTACCCAATTGATAGGTGCCGCACTTGTCATTACGGGCATCATCTTAATTACCCGTGAGACTACAAAAGGAAGTAATTAATATCGAAATGTGCTTTTTTATTATAGCTGACCACCCCAAATTTCAGAAAATAAAATTCCAAGCTCCGAGCACCAAATTACAAACAAATCCCAAATCTCAATTTTGCAATGATCAAAACTTTTGCGATTTTGAATTTTGGTCATTGTGATTTATTTGTTTTTTGTAAATTGGTGCTTGGGATTTTCTCAATTCAAGAAAAAAATGGACTCAAATATTCCCCCTTACGCGGGTAACATCTTTGAGGAACATGAAACTAATTGGCGGGGACTGTTTTACCCTGCAGATTCGCCTTAACAACAATATCCGGGCGGCCGGTCAGATTCGCATGAATGGTTCGGCCCAAAAAGATTTGTTTTCCGTCCGCGGTCTTAGGAATCTTGTCTTCGATTTTGAGTGTGACTGCCTGAGCGCTGGTGCCGGCGGCGCGCGCCAGTTCCCGGACCCTCTGCAGCAACTTTTCGCGCGCAAAAGCATCGGCATCTTCGAATTTTTTAAAATGTCGCTTGCCGGCCAAGCCCTCGATCAAGAACCCCCCTTCTTCATCCGGAATGACACGCAGCTGGCGTTTGACCACTACATTGCTGGTGATTGCGCCGATGGCATTGGCGACATCTGCGTCTTGAGGTAACACCGCTTCAGTGCCCAGGGCTTTTGCGGCCAGGGGTAAAAAAAAGTGGATCGGAGCGCCAATACCGACCACCGGCCGATTCAGATCAATTCGAACCTTATACGGATGGCTTCCGCCCATGAGTAAATGTTTTACCAGGGTCTGGCAGACCGGGCAGGTGTGAAGGGCATCAGGATTGACCTCATCATCCAGCTGTCGTTTTAACAATTCCAGCGTAAGACGTGTAACGCCCATGTTCACAAGGTGGTCTGCCATTTGGGGGATGTCCATTTTGGTCAGCCGGGAGAACATCTGACAGAAACGTTCGGCTGCCTTTTTATCCCAGCGCTTAAACCTGTCGGTCACATGTAAAAGATCAGTGAGGGTTAAACCACAGCGTTGAACAATAAAGAGCTTTTCCAGACGGTCGAGATTTAAGCTCATTTCCACCAATGAGTCGGTTCGTTTGAGAAGCTCGTCAATCGAATACGGTCTTGATTGAACGAGCGTCAGGATTTTTTGCTCTAAAGGTGTCAGGTCCAGATGGTCTGCCGAGCCGGTCAGGGCCAGAATTTGCATGTCCTGGGTGGACAGGGTGTAGCGATCCAGGTGCAGGTTAAGAAAATCCAGTGCCTTTTCCGTTCCGGGGTACATGGCCCCCAGCCAGGCGATGGGCGCTACCCGACGGGGTCCGAGGTGAAACTCTCCTCTTTCGTATTGAATCAGGCTGTCACCGCCCAGACCGACCGTACGGATCTCCAGCGCTTTTACATGGGTCTTGTGGCCGCCGACGTTGGATCCGGTTTCACAGATACTGACGGCGTCATCCACCAGGGCTGCCGTATCTGTTGTGGTGCCACCCATATCCACCACCAATGCGTTTTTTAAGCCCGTTAAATGCCGGGCGCCGGCCACACTTGCCGCTGGACCTGACAGAATCGTCTCAACGGGTCGTTCTTTGGCCATGGCTGCGCTCATCAGGGTGCCATCCCCTTTCACAACCACAATGGGCGCTGCAATGTTTTGCTCTGCGAGCACCTTCTCCAAATCCAGCAGTAATTGGGTCAGTTTGGGGATGATGCGGGCGTTCAGCATCGCTGTATGTGCGCGCGTCTGAAAGTTCAGAATCTGTGATAGTTCATGGCCACAGGTGACAAACAGCCCGGTCTCCTGTCGGATGATTTGTTTGACCTTCAGTTCATGGGCCGGATTGATGGCGCCCGCGTAGCCGGAGACCGCAAAGGCTTTGACCCTGTCTTTTGCCACCATGCGGCGCACAACCTGTTGGACCTCTTTTTCATCCACCGGACAGATTTCCTTTCCCGTGATTTCCAGCTGTCCCGAAATTACGGCCTTGGGCTTATACGGGATATCGTCGGGATCGAAACGGCCATAGGCCGGCATGATAATCATACCGACTCTTTGACCTTCGTCTTCAACAATCGCATTGGTTGCCAGGGTGGTGGATAAGGACACCATTTCCACATTCTGCAGCTTTTCTTGATCCAGGGTTGCCAGGGCATTGTTAATACCCACGGTGAAATCCCATTTGGTGGTCAGTGCCTTGCTTTTGCTAACGGTCCGATCCCGGTGAAAGTCGTAGATAACCGTATCGGTATAAGTGCCGCCAGCATCGATTCCCAACCCGATTTCCAGATACGGTGGTTCGTCGGCATGATGGTGACCTTTATCCATTACCGTAACTTCGGTTTGCGCCGGCCGACTTTCATCCGGTAGCCATATCGGGTTGGCGGCAAGGGTGGATTGCATGGCATCGAAGTCGATGACGTGGTTGGGGGGCACCAACAAGATTTCTTCGGTGGTCTCATCGGCGGTCAAAAGCGCTTTGATCAGCATCTGGTCACCGACGAGTTTTTCGTATCTCCAGCCGTATTCTTTTGCCATTTCCCGGGCGTACTTTTCATACTTGGGTGAAAGCTTTGCCCCGGTTTCGATGAAAGCGGCTCTTTGATAATTTTTTTGCCAGGTGCTCAGAAATCTGATGGTTTCCTCAGCATCGTGCGCACCATATTTTTCAGCCAATTCTTTATAATTCAGTTTTTCGCTGCCATAATAGGCCGACTGTTTTTGTTGGGAAATGGGCTCGGTTTTTTCTTCATGCCAGCCGGCTGATATATAATAGGTGCCCGGGTATTTTTTGAATTCTTGTCGATAGGCCGCATCCCCTCCTAAGAAAAGTGCAATGCAGTCATGGACCTTCGGCAGCACCAGGGGGATATCCCGGCTCTGGATGCCGACGGTTCCGCGGCCGCAGATACCGTATCCGATGATGATACGGTCACACCGGTCACTGGCTGAAATTTCGTCGATTGCGGCCTGCAGTTTTTCACGCAACCGGTTGGGACGATTGTGAAGGCCGCCTTGCAGAAACTTGGTGCCGATGTTCGTGCCCAATTGCTCAGCTGCGTATTTGATATCAAGTGCCAGGACAGCGCACGCGATGACGAATGGGGTTTTATCTTTCAAGGATTGCGCCTTTGCTGTAAGCTGGATTACTTATTCATTTTCATGCAATAATCAGGTGTATACTAATGAACTTTTGCACGTATTTCAACCGCAAATCCCGTGGCATTGCTGGTTGGCGCCATTGAGCTGAATGTCTGATTCAGCGAGATAAAAACGCAAGATCAAAACATCTTGCATTTCGATAAGACAGGTGGTGTATTGATCTTGTTTTATACAATATTTTTCAATTAACGAAATGGTGACATTCAGCAAAGGAGGCTTTGCTCATGAGTTTAGAATATAAGCGTTTTGCCAAAACAGAGTATGATAACCGGTGGGAAAGGGCCCGAAATATAATGGCGGCGGAAGGTCTGGATGCTCTGTTCATCACTGAAGCCAGCAACTTTACCTATTTTAGCGGCGGTCACGGAGATTTTTCTTTTTCCAGACCGACGATTATGGTGCTGCCGCAAAAAGGTGATCCGGTATTGATCGTGCACGATTTTTTCGAACACTCTCAGCGGCGCGAGTCCTGGGTGGATGATATACGGACGTATGCATCTTTTGGCGCCATACCGTTTGACATACTAAAGGATGTCTTTGAGGGGCTGGGCTTGAATGCCGGACGAATTGGTGCCGAACTGGGGAACGAACAGCGCCTGGGGTTGCCTTACAATGATTTTGTCAGAATTACCCAAGAGCTCCCCGGAGCCGATTTTCTCGATGCATCCGATCTTTTATGGGGCGTGCGGATGGTCAAATCAGAGGCGGAAGTGGAATGCATGCGTAAAGCCTGTTCGATCAGCAGCCAGGCCTTTGAGAAATGTTTTCGTAGCGTCAAACCGGGAATGACGGAAAAAGATGCCGCTACGCTTGTATATGACACCGCCGTCGAATTGGGTGGCACGGCCGTATGGACCCTGAGCAATTCCGGGCCGCATAATTATGAAAGTGGATTTTTACCCAATCCCAGCGAGCATATTCTGGAAGCCGGTAACTTGCTCTGGATTGACACCGGTTGCAAAGTTAATGGATATTCTTCCGATTTCTCGCGGATTGCCGCCATTGGTGAGCCTTCATCCGAGCAAAAGAAGATGTATGACAGTGTAAATGGCATCAGCAATACCGTGGTGGCGGCCATCCGCCCCGGTATCAGGGCCTCCGATCTTTCCCGATTATGCAATCAGGAATTTGAAAAAGCCGGATTGAAGGATTTCTGGGGTGAGGGCGACTGCTCTTCGGCCCAGTCAAACCAGGCCGGGCGGGTTGGCCATGGAATCGGAATGGCCACCACCGAGCCTCCCCATATTGCGCTCTTTGATGATACCGAGCTGCAGGCCGGTATGGTTGTGACGATTGAGCCCACCGTTGCCACACACTACGGGCATTTTAATATTGAATCCAATGTTCTGGTGACGGAAGCCGGCCCTGAAGTGCTGTCCACTGCAACAACTGAGCTCATCATCATATAAAAACAGCACATCTATATCAACGCAGGTTTTTGTCATCTCATTCTTTTGTGAACATATAAAATTTATAAAACTTGAAGCCATTTTCAAATCAGTAGATCACCTTTTCAGGTTAGCCCGTTGAGCCGGTTAAAAAAGGAAAATGTCTAATTTTAATTATACGGGCTAACGGGCTCAACCTGATTAAACCTGGCGGATACCAAGCTCGGCCTCATGTTCCGCCGTAATTGCCTGCATGGCTGCGGAAGCCCCCTCGGGAAGTGGTTTGGGATTGTGGTTTTCAATGACATAGCGGGCTTTTTCGTATGCGCATTCGGTCAGGTCTCTGGCGCCCTTCTCGAGCCAGACATCGCGTGAGCGCCGGTCATATAATTTATTTTGAGAAAAATCGCGCATGTGATCATAGGTATGCTCTTGGGTCATGAATTCTCCGGCCGGCCCGACCCGGTGAATGACATCCAGGGCGACCGAATCTTCCGAGACATCAATGCCGCCAAGGATATTCATCACCATTCTTTCCAATTCAGCGTCCATAATCAATTTAGCACAATCAATCGTCAATAAATGATCAAGTGCGCCCATACCGAATATAATGTTTGCGCCGGCCAAACTGGTTAGCATTATACTAAGAGCAGATTCATAGGCGGCCTGGGCATCCGGGATTTTGCTGTCGGACATGGCTGCACCTGCCAAGCAGGGAAGACCGTAATATTTGGCCAATCGGGTTGTCCCCGCAGCCACCCGTGCTAATTCAGGCGCACCCACCGCAGCATTCCCCGTTTTCATGTCCATAATTGTGCTCAGATTTCCATAGATGCATGACGCTCCCCTGGCCGTCAGCTGAGCCAGAATGATACTGCCCAATATCTCAGCATTCGTTGTTACCAGAGTGCCTGCAACGGTTGCCGGAGAAATTGCACCGGCCAGAGCCATTGGAACGACCAAAAGCCCGACTCCCTGTCGGGCAGCCTCTACAATCATTTCACAAGCATTTTTCGTCAGCACAAGCGGACTCGTGGGGCAGACGGTAGCACTAAAAATGGGCCGCTCTTTAAATGTTTTCATGTCACCGGCACAGGCCGCTCCGAGTTGCATCATTCTACGTAGATTTTTAACATTATCCGGACCGATCAAGGTGTGTTTCGAAGTATTCGTCAGAATCGCTTCCAGAGCATGGAGCGGATATATATCTGCGGGCACATCATTGGGAATACAGGGCCTCAGCAGCACACCGATTTCATCCAGGGAATCACAAATCCGGGCAATGTTACCACAGTCCTTTTTCATGGCCGGCCGGTGCTCCAGCGTATATGGATCGATAACGTTGACACAGCCCCCGGCACAACTTAAACTGACCAGTGACGGTTCGAGGATAAAGTCGTCCTCGCGATCCCTTCCATAGCACCCGAACGTGCGGGGCGCCTGTCGGATACAGTCTTCGACAATAACCGGCGGAATTTTTACGACCGCATGGTCCTCAAATTTTTCCACGGCAGCTCCGGAACCATGAAATATATCTATGGCCTCGTCGCTATAAACCTTGAGGCCGGTATGCTGAAATACCTGCAGTGTTGCCTGATGAATGAAATCCACTTCGCTGTCAGTCAGCGACTTTAATCTAAAACCTGAGATGTTATGAAAACCGGCTTTAAATTGTCTTGGCATGGTAGGATTCCTTTCCTTATATGATTGCCTACGGATTATTCAGCAAAAGGCTCATCAGGTTTTTGCCTTTTTCAAATGCCGCCTTTGCCGTTTGGTCGCTGTCCATCGGCAGTCTTCCCAGTTGAGCTTCGCTCACACACAGCGTATCAATGATATCCAAATTGACTTCTTTTGACCAGATATCGAATATCGGCAGAACGCAGTCTGGTTTAGTTCCACTACCGCCCACTGAGATGACGACCCCTTTTTTGGCCTTTTTAACCGCCGTGACATATGTGCGCTTACCCGGGCCCAGCGGCACCGCCTTGGCGAGGCAATAGGATCGATCGATCATCAATTTCATCTGGCTCGAAACCGAATTGTAGTAAACAGGTGTACCCAAGACGAGTCCGTCTGAGGCTTCGAAGATCTCATAGACAGCATCCATATCATCTCTTACAATACAGCCCTTACCATCCTGGACTTTGTGGGCCTGGCAAGGTTTGATATCTAGCCGGTTGAGATAGATCGTATCAACCGAGGCGCCTTCGCTGCGGCATCCCTCCAATGTCTGTCGAACAAGAGCGTCCGTGTTTTTCTTAAGCCGCGGGCTGCCGACGATGCCAGTGATTCGGATCTTCTTCATTTAAAGGATTACCCCTCTACTTTGTCTTTTGAACATCACCCATCCGTCAAAAAACGTTGCATAACTGTTTATCCTATTTTAAACATACAACCGGGTACGTTTTTGTAAGCTATTTAAGTAAAGGAGTCAATTGGTATGCACAGCGGAAGTCGAACAGTCCATGATGCAGCCATTATTATCGATGCGCTGCAAATCAGCAACTGGTGTGAAGCTGTTTTTCAGAACATGCGGCAGGGCGGGTTGACCGCCGTTAACTGTACGGTGTCGATTCTAGAGAACTTCCGCCAGACCATTGCCAATATCATCGAATGGGATCGACTGTTAAGCCAATATGCCGACCTCATTATGCCGGTCGGTAACACTGCGGATATCCAGGCGGCCAAAAAAGCCAGCAAAACGGGTATTATCTACGGATTTCAAAATACAACGGCGATTGAAGACGACATCGGTCTGCTAACCATTTTTCACACACTGGGTGTTAAGGTTATTCAGTTAACCTATATGGAGGCCAATCTTGTCGGCCAAGGCTGTCTGGAGCGTATTGACGCCGGGTTGACCCGATTCGGATTGGAAGTCATCGAGGAGATGAATCGCTTGGGCATCCTTATAGATCTGTCGCATGTGGGTTATCGAACCACTATGGATGCCATCGACGCATCTGCTAAACCAGTGGTATTCACGCATGCCAATCCTTACAGCCTGCGCCCTCACCCGCGCAACAAGCCTGATGATGCCATAAAAGCCCTTGCTAAAAAGGGCGGTGTTATCGGTACAACGGTGTTTCCACCGTTTCTTCCGGCTGGCAACGCTTCCACTATTGCGGATTTTATCGATGTCATTGAGTACCTGGTTGAAATGGTGGGCATCGACCATGTTGCCATTGGAACCGACTTCACCGAAGGCCAACCGAGGGAATTCTTTGACTGGCTTTTGTCGGGCAAATCCAAACGGGGTCCAGCCATGGAATTGGATTTTCCCATTCGCAACCCGCAAGGCATTCAAAACTCGTCTGACTTTCCCAACCTGACCGAGGCCCTGCTGGCCAGGAGATTTACTGAATCAGACACCCAAAAGATCTTAGGTGAGAATTTGGTTCGCCTTTTTAAGGCGGCCTGGAATGAATGACATTACCATTGCCTGGTCGATAACCGCAGGCTTTACTTATATATGGCGCCGTTAGCCATATGGACCAGTTCTACCAGATACTAAGGGCAGGTGCTCAGTTTAGATTAAAAGGAGAATGAAAAGTGAAAGAAGAAGCGGTACTATTTCGCCGAGAACAAAACGTTGGCATTATAACCCTTAACCGGCCCGAGCGGCTGAATGCCATCAACCCGGATTTGCTGAAGCGTTTGATCCGCCAGTTGCATGTGGCCCGCGAAGATGAAAACGTTGTCGCAGTCATTTTAGGCGGTGCCGGCAAGTCCTTTTGTGCTGGTGAAGACCTCAAAGAAACAAAGGCAGGCAAAAGCCCATCCCAATGGGAAAAAGAAATAAATGCTCTCCAGGAAGTCCAACGGGTCATCCTGCAGTTGGGCAAACCGTTGATCGCGGCCATCAGGGGATACGCGGTTGGCGGTGGGCTGGAGTTTGCTTTGAGCTGCGACATTCGGATCGCCGCCCAAGATGCCAAATTTGGCTTCCCTGAAACCGGTGTGGGGCTTACGATTACCGGTGCCGGCACAAAACTCATTTCGCAACTGGTGGGATTGGGCAAAGCAAAGGAGTTGGTCTTTACCGGTGACATTATCGATGCGCAACAGGCCTTGCAGATCGGTCTGGTCAACCAGGTTGTTACCGACACCCAACTTCAGGAAACAGCCATGAACATGTGTGAACGCATCGGCCAGAACTCACCGATGTCCCTTAAACTTTCGCGTATCGCCCTAGATGAGGGACTGCATGCCAGTTTCGAGCAAATTTTGGCGCTTGAGGCACAGCATTTGTTGACCTGTGTCACATCTGGCAACCAAGAAAAATTTGTGGCCCAGAAATTGGCCAAAATGAAAAAGAAGTCAGACACGCGATAATGATAGATTGGAGAGGTAGCGATGCTGACGGGCAAGACCTATGCTCAAATTTATGATCAGTTTTCCTGGCACATTCCCGAGTTCTATAATGTGGGAGTGGATGTCTGCGATAAATGGGCAGATAAAAAGGACCGTTTGGCCCTTATCTATTTAGCACCGGGCGGAAAAGAGCAGCGGTACTCGTTTAGGGATTTGAAAACGCGCTCGAATCAATTGGCGAATGCACTCAGGGCTCATGGCATTGAAAAAGGGGATCGGGTCGGCATCCTGTTGCCGCAATGTCCGGAAACGTTAATCTCTCATATCGCCATTTATAAACTTGGCGGCATCGCCTTACCGTTGCTAACCCTTTTCGGATCCCTGGCAATCGAATATCGATTGGATAACAGTGCTGCCAAAGCAGTGATCACAGATAGCGCCAATTTAGCAAAGATTCTGGAAATCAAGGAGCGCTTGCCTGCGCTGATGCTCATTCTGGTGGTCGATTCTGCCGGACTGCCCGGGATTTTGGATTTCTGGGAGTGTGTCCAAAAAGGCCGCCCGCATTTCAAGCCTGTTCAAACGCGCGCTGATGATCCGGCCCTGATCATTTACACTTCCGGTACGACAGGTCCTCCCAAGGGCACGCTGCATGCACATCGTATTCTGTTGGGGATTCTTCCCGGTTTTGAATTCTATCATAATCTTTTTCCTCAAAAAGGCGATCTGGTATGGACGCCGCTCGATTGGGCTTATATCGGTGGCTCATACGATACCCTGTTTCCGACCCTGCACCACGGTTATCCGGTCCTGGCATTTAGAGCCCGGAAATTTGATCCTGACGAAGCCTTTTCCCTGATGGCGAAATACGGTGTCAGAAATATGATGGCAGTTCCCACGGTTCTGCGACTCATGATGCACGCTGTTGAAAATCCCAGAGAAAAATATGATCTTCGTTTGCGATCCATCACCGCCGGTGGGGAAACCTTAGGGGCGGAGCTTTATCAATGGAGCCGCAGGGCGCTGGGAGTTGAATTAAACGAGCAATATGGTCAAACCGAATGCGATTATGTCATCGGGTTTTGTTCAGAAGTGATGGAGGTCGTTCCGGGGGCCATCGGCAAAGCAGTCCCCGGGCATCAGGTTGACATTTTAACCGCTAACGGTGATGTCGCCAAAGCAGGCGAACTCGGTGAAATTGCCGTTCGATGTCCGGATCCGGTCATGTTTCTCGAATATTGGGGCGACCCCCAGGCCACCCGCAAAAAATTTAGTGGTGAATGGATGCGCACCGGTGATTACGGCGTCAGGGATGAAAACGGGCATTTCTGGTTTACGGGCCGGCAGGATGAACTGATTGAAAGTGGCGGCTACCGCATTGGGCCCGGTGAGGTCGAAGATTGCCTGATGAAACATGCGGCTGTAAAACTGGTGGGTGTCATCGGCGTTCCCGATGACATCAGAGGAGAGATCGTTAAAGCCTATATCGTTCTTAAAAAGGGGTTCGAGCCGGATACGGTCCTACAGGAAAGCATTCAGCAGCATGTCAAATCTCAACTGGAGGCCCATGCATATCCCCGCGAGGTTGAGTTCATCCGGCAGATGCCGATGACCAAAACCGGCAAGATCCTCAAAAACGAGCTGCGCAAAATGCACACAAAAAAGAAAATCTGAGGCCACATCATTAGATGTTGGCAAGATTAATTTTGGATGTTAATCATATTCTACTATTCTGTCGCATTAATGGAGTTAATCGATCTCTAAGCTGAAGGGTTTTCATGATTGAGGAAGTTCTAAACGCCAAAATTCTTAAAACCCAAATCCCAAAAACCCAAATATCAAACAAATCCCAATGACCGAAATTCAAAATTTCAAACCTGTTTTGGTCATTTAATAATTGAGATTTGAGTTTTATTTGCAATTTGGTGCTTGGAATTTGGAATTTAATTTGTTGGTGTTTTAAATAAGACGGCGAATAATGTTGATCCGGATTTTATAATTATATAGAGAACACCTTACTAGACAAACAACAACGTGGAGGAAAATATGCCCGCAAAAATACCCACCCAAGCTCAAGTCGTTATCATCGGTGGCGGTATTGTTGGCTGCAGTGTTGCCTACCATCTCTGTAAACTTGGCTGGAAAGACGTGGTGCTGCTAGAGCGTAAAACGATTGCATCCGGTACCTCCTGGGCGGCAGCCGGTCTTATGGGGCAGCTGTGGTCGACCAGCGCCTTGACCAAGCTGGCGGTTTACGGAGCGGATCTATATTCGAGTCTGGAAGAAGAGACGGGGCAGCCCACCGGCTACCAGCGTCCAGGATCCATTCGTGTGGCGCAGACCGAAGCACGTAAAAGTGAATTTTCGCGTTCGATGGCCATGGCGCACGCATTTGGCATCGAGATGGAAGAAATCAGTCTGGAAGAGACTAAAAAACTGTTTCCGCTTCTCCACACTGATGATCTTGTGGCGGCCTGGTTTCAGCCCAATGACGGCTTCGCCAATCCGGAAGACACAACCCAGGCACTGGCCAAGGGTGCCCGCATGGGTGGGGCCAAGCTGATTGAACAGGTCAAGGTAACCGACATCCATCTTAAAAAAGGTGCCATTGCCGGTGTCAGCACCGATCAGGGGGACATCGCCTGTGAATATCTGGTCAATTGTGCAGGTATGTGGGCGCGAGAGGTCGGCAAGATAGTGGGTGTCAGCATTCCACTACTTGCGGCTGAGCATATGCACCTTGCCACCAATCCGATTGAAGGCACTTACAAAGGCATGCCCTATTTGCGGGATATGGACGGCTATATCTATATCAAAGAAGAAATGGGCGGTTTGCTCATGGGCGGATTCGAGCCAGTGGCCAAACCCTGGGGCATGGAGGGAATACCGGAAGATTTTGCCTATACCCAGCTGCAGGAGGACTGGGACCAGTGCGAGATTTTTATGAACAATGCCATCAAGCGCGTGCCCGCCTTTGAAGATGCCGAAATCATCAGCTTAACCACCGTTCCCGAAAGCTTTACACCCGATACCGCCTATATGCTCGGAGAGGCCCCCGGGGTGAAAAACTTTTTTGTGGCCGCCGGAATGAATTCAGTGGGAATCACCAGTGCCGGCGGTGCCGGACGCGCGTTGGCGCAGTGGATCGTTCAGGGCTATCCGGAGGAAGATTTGTCGTCGGTTGATATTCGGCGCTTTTATTCCTGGCAGTCCAATCACCGCTATCTGTATAACCGCACCATCGAGGCGGTCGGCAATCTTTATGCCGATCACTGGCCGTATAAACAGCCCAAAACCTCTCGCAATGTTCGCTGTACACCGTTTCACGACCGCCTGGCAGCCCGTGGCGCCTGCTTTGGGGTTGTGGCCGGCTGGGAGCGGGCCAACTGGTTTGCACCTGAAGGCGTCAAAGCTGAATATGAATATGCCTGGGGACGACAGAACTGGTTCGAATATTCGGCTGCCGAGCACATGGCCATCCGTGAAAATGTCGGTGTTTACGACCTGTCGTCGATGGCCAACTTTTTGCTTCAGGGTCGCGATGCGATGCAGGTGGTGCAGACCCTGTGTGCCAATGAGGTGGATGTGCCGGTCGGCAAAGTCGTCTATACCCAGATGCTAAATGAAAGGGGCGGCATCGAAGCCGATATCACGTTGACCCGTCTGGCGCCGGATAAATATTTTATCGTCTCACCGGGGGCAACCGGGCCGCGGGATTTTGACCGGATCCAGCGCCACATCCATGAGGATACTCACGCGGTTTTGACCGATGTGACCTCCGGTTTCACCATGCTGGCGGTTATGGGGCCGAAAGCCAGAGACTTGTTGGCAGAGTTGACCGATGCCGATCTATCCAACGAGGCCTTTCCTTTTGCCACCGCCCGGGAAATCGACTTGGCTGATGCGCGACCGCTGGCGGTGCGAATGTCATTTGTTGGTGAGTTGGGATGGGAGCTTTACATCCCGACCGAATTTTCAACCAATGTGTTTGATGCCTTGGTAGAAGCCGGCGAGAAATTCGACCTGAAACTGGTGGGACTGCATGCGCTCGACTCGCTGCGCCTGGAGAAGGGCTACAAGCACTGGGGCGCCGACATTACATCGGACGACAGCCCTTTTGAAGCGGGGTTGGGATTTTGCGTCAAAATGGACAAAGAAAATTTCATCGGCCGTGATGCACTGGCAAAGCAGCTTAAAGCCCCGCTGGAGCGCAAGCTGGTCATATTTACGCTGGAAGACCCCGAGCCGCTGATTTATCATGATGAGCCGATTTACCGCAACGGAGAGCTGGTCAGTGAAAACACCCACGGATCATATTCGCACGTGCTCAATGGTGCCATCGGCATGTGCTACCTAAAAAAAACAGGTGGCATTTCGGATGAATGGATAACCTCCGGCAAGTATGAAATCAATATCGAAGGCCAGATGTATCCCATTAAAATTCATCTGGAGCCCCCCTATGACCCCAAAAGCGAACGGGTGCGAATGTAGCCTGGCGGTGATCGATCAAATTGAATTGGACGACAGCTAAATAAATTATTAGTCTGCCGCAGGCGGATGCCAACCCATGCATCATTCCATCTCCACAACATGTTTTCTAATCATATAAATAAAAAGCGTGGAAGCCAGAAATCCACGCTTTCTTTTAAGAAATCTGATGGAATGGTTCAGCTTACCAGAGATCGAGCCAGTTCTATGGCTTTATCCTTGACCCCTTCCGGTAACCCTGGGTGTATGCCGCACCCACCGACATACAATTCACCCGATTTTTTGGCTAAATAATAGCCCACAAGCCGATCGAAAGCCATAAACATACCTTCGGCGTTCTGCTCGTATTGGACCTCCCCTGTAACCAGTAGGCCGATGCGTTTCCCTTTCAATAAAGAAGTCCATCCCGGTTTGCGGTAGTTGGTAACCATAGCGTAGCCCCGGTCGATAAGCGCTTTCATTTGGGCCGAAAAGCCCCAAAAATAGATCGGAGAAGCATACAGGACTGCTTCGGAAGTGATCATTCGTTCCATAATGTCGATCGCATCGTCCTTTTGCACACAACCAATCCCATCGGGTTTCTCCAGACATTTGTTACATCCCAAACAGCCCCCGATAGACTTGTTATTGAGGTAGATTCGTTCCACCTCGTGGCCCAGTGATTTGAGTTCTTCCTCTACCCATCCCAGAACAGTTGCGGTATTCCCTTTCTTCCTGGCGCTGCCTAAAAGCGCGTTGATTTGCATTGCCGGTTCTCCTTTCATGCAAAACTTTTACAATCTGAGTTTTACACCTATCTACTTCCAGGATTTTTGCATTTGATCGATCTCTTTGACCACTTCCGGCGCCAACGGTGCCGGCTGGTGCTCCATGGCTTTTTGGGTCAATTCGCGCAGCCGGTCTTCAAAGCGTTTCGCACCTGCCTCTTTCCACTGGTCATAGACCATGCGCTCAAAGAGCTTCGAGTAGCGCACATCCTTGAAATGGCTTAAGGTATGGTCATCTTGCAGGTAGTGGCCACCGGGGCCCACCCGATCAATCACATCCAGGGCCAGGGTTTCGTCGGTGACCGGCAGCCCCTTCATGAACTGATTGACATTATGCAATATTTCGTTGACCAGTACCATAAAGGCGGGCGATACGAGTGATCCGTGGTCCAGCCAGCTGCTGCAGTCATGGACCAGGCTGGATCCGATGGCCGCGGAGCTGAAAATCTGCAGTGCAGCTTCGGTGGCGGCCTGGGCGTCAGGGAATTTAGCATCTGAACAACCGGCGGTGCCGAAGAAGGGCAGCTCGTAATACTGTGCCATCTGCGCCAGCGCACCGACCATTATGCTCAATTCCGGGGCGCCATAGGAAAAAATCGTTGTTTGCATGTCCATGATGGTGGCAAACGCACCGTAAATAAAAGGGGCGCCAGGGCGGGCAGCTTGCGCCAGAACCAGTCCGCTCAGGGATTCGGCACTGCCCTGAACCACCGTACCGGCGAAGGTCGCCGGACCTGAACCGCAGGCCTGAGGCGCCGGGAAATTGATCAACGGGATGCCGTTCTCAACCGTAAAAAGCATCTTTTCAACCGCAGGATCATAATACTCCAGCGGTGAAATGGGCTCGGAGTATTGAACAATGGTCGGCGCTTTGTCAAAATTTTCTTTTCCGCCGCAAATCAGAAGGGCCATTTCATAAATGGCACGCTCGCTTTCGGCATCATTGCAGCAAAACACCAGCGGTTTTTCACAATAGGTCAGCGCTTGCCGTGCAATGACCTTATCGGCGATCTCGGCCGGCTGATCGGCGGCCATGCCGATGGTCATGGACCACTGAAAATTCGGCAGGGCGTCGGCTAAAGTAGCGGTGATGCGGCAATGCTCGCTGGTAAATTGCGTGCGTTCATCGGTCAGGGGGTCCAGGTAGTCCAGGCAATCGAGGCTGGGTCCAAACCAGGATTTATCGCCTTCCAGAATGACGGAACGTTCCCCATTGCGTTTGCCGAGCACCACCCGGGAGGGCGCCTTGCGGATGGCATCTTCGACCAGCCAGGCGGGGATCCGCACGCGGTCGCCGTCCACCTTGGCCCCGGCGCCGTCCAGCAGTTCCAGGCCGCGGGGATGGGTCATTTTAATACCGGTGCGTTCCAAGACCTCGAGGGTGGCCATGTGAATTTGTTTGATTTGAGCATCATTGATTACCTGCATTTTGGGTTTAAAATATAACTCGGGTCGCTGGAGATGCATTTGCTTGCCTCCTTTTATGTGTTGGGGTGAAATTTTTTCTCCCGAATAAATAAGGTCAAAATGGTTCCCGCCAGAGCGGCAATGGCAAATGAGAGAAAAACCGCTCCGTACGATTGAAAGACATCCACGATCTTACCGGAAAGCGGGGTGGTGATGATCCCCGCCATGCTCGTGAAGGTTGTCAAAAAACCCATACCCGTGGCCGCTAATTTACGCGACAAAATATCCGAAGGAAAGGCGGCCAACAGAATGTCCGGCATGATAATCATTAACCCGACCACTGCCAGCAGACTTGTCGCCAAAATGAGACTAACCCCCAGAGACAGCAAAAATGTCGCGCCTGTTAACAGCGCCATGCCCAAAAGGAGCAGCGGTTTGCGCCTTCCCCCAAAATAATGGTCTGATAGAAAACCGGCGAGCGGCGAAGCAAAAACGCCTGGTAGCAGAACCAGAGCGGCAATTGTGCTCGCGCGGTCAACCGTCATGGCGTAGCTTTCCTGCAAAAAAGCCGGAATCCAGACCAGGCAGCCGAACTGCACATAGACAAAACAAAAATAAACCAGAGCAATCACCCAGAGCATACGATTGCTTAAAACCACCATCAAGCGCGACCTGGGGTCATTATCAATCCTTTGCTCGAGCTCAATCTCGTCATCAAAACCAGCTAACCCTTTTTCAGCGGGATGGTCTCTGACGAATATCCAAAAGACCAGAAGAGCCGCGGCCATCAATGCCGGTGGCACGATAAAAGCGCTCTGCCAGCCGAAATGATCACCCAGGTATCCGGAAAGCCGAATGCCGGCACTGCTGCCTCCAGTAACACAGGTGGCAAATAACCCGATGGCGGTGCCGCGTTTTGACCGTGGGAACCAGCTGACAATCAATTTAAGAGCCGACGTCCAACCCATAGCCTGACCAAAGCCGTTGACACACTGCCCTATGGAAAGGACCAGGAAAGTCGACCCTTGGCTGAAAATCAGGTTGCCGATGATCGAGATCAGCGCACCACCTGATATAATTTTGCGTGGACCGAAACGATCAGCCAGATAGCCTGCCGGCAGTTGAAAAATGGTATAGGTGATAAAAAATAGCGCCATTAACCAGCCGGCTTGGGCATTTGATATATTGAGATCCGCTTTCAGGAGGGGAATCATGGGGGAGAAATTGAACCGGTTCATATAGTACAATCCGAAGAAAAGCCATGTCAGAAAAAGTACCAAACCGGCTGGTGACCACCATCCCTTTTTTTTCAAGCCAGACGTCCTCCGTCATCGGTTAAGCCCGTTTGCCCGTTGTCCCGTTAGCCGGCAATCAAAGTAAGATAGATATCCCTTGTTAACGGGCCTAATCCGCCGGGGGCGGACTCAACGGGCCCAACCGGACAAACGGGCTCAACCTAAAATGAGAGCCGACCAGATCAGTGTTTTGATCCGGCCGGCTCGTCGACATCGGATTGCACAGATCCGTTGGTCTGATGAGACACGTGATCTGTTTGTTCTCGTTCTGAATTGCACCGCTCATCTTGATTGCCGGTAGAAATTCGACCGAAAACTCTTTTATTTGGATCTCGATAACCGGCGGCAAACTATAGACCGATCAACTCTTTTCCCTTTTCAACTGCGCTGGCTGCGTTTGACGCATAGCCATCGGCACCAATTTCTTCGGCAAATGCAGCAGTTATCGGAGCGCCGCCGATTAAGATTTTGACTTGATCACGCACCCCCGCTTCTTTGATCGCATTGATGGTTTCGCCCATCTTCGGCATGGTGGTGGTCAACAGGGCCGACATCCCGATGAGTCTGGCATCGTGTTCTTTGATGGCATCCACAAACACCTGTGGTTCTTTATCGATGCCCAGGTCCACAACATTAAAGCCGGCTCCCTCAAACATCATCCCCACCAGATTCTTGCCGATGTCATGCAGGTCGCCTTTTACCGTGCCGATGATCAGCGTACCAATGGACTCTGCCCCGGTCTCTGCCAGTAAGGGGCGCAAAATTTCCATGGCACCGTGCATGCACTTGGCACACCGCAATACTTCGGGAATGAACATTTCTTCGGCCTTAAAGCGCTGTCCCACAACATCCATGCCTGCCAAAAGCCCCTGATCCAATATATCTGCCGGTGCTGTTCCCGCATCCAGGGCTTCTTTGGTCATGTTCACCACGTCATCGATGTTACCGGCAATCAAAGACTCAGCCATTTTCCCAAGCAGTTCACTCATGATTTGTGCCTCCTTTTTTTGAAAGCGCTTTTATTTAATTAACAGCAGAAATAGATAACGTGAATCCTAATATTCAAACTTTTGGGCTCGGTATGCCTCCAGGTAAGCGGAACACCATTCGTCGTTGCCGGCCAATGCCTCAGCTGCAATGATGTTGGCCATCATTTTTTGGTCCAAAGGATTGACGATGGCCCCGTCTAATCCCTTGGTAATGGCCATTACCATAAACGTCTGGTTTAAAAATTTGCGTTCGGGCAATCCGAAAGAGATATTCGAAAGTCCACAAACCGTGTGAATCCCGGGAAATGTTTTTATAATGCTTTCAATCGAATTTAAAAATTCAACCCCAAAGGTGTTATTCGTGGAAAGCGGTTGGACCAGGGGATCAACGTAGATATTTTCCACAGGCACATTATTTTTAACCAGGTTATTGACCAACTCGTTTGCGATCTCCATACGCTCATCGGTCGTTTGTGGCATGCCTTTATCGCTCATACAAAGCGCCACAACCTTAAAATCCGTACCGGCGACAATCGGCAACAGCGCTTCATATCGCTCCTTTTCCAGTGAGATAGAATTGATCATGGGGGTGCCTTTGTGGACAGTCAGTGCGGCCTCAATTGCCTTGGGGTCAGGGCTGTCGATGCAGCATGGTGTCTCTATAGCCGCCTGCACGGTTTCAGTGAGCCATTGTAAATATTCGGATTCCTTGCCAACAAAAACACCTGCATTGACATCTATGTAATCTGCTCCATTTTCATGCTGATCTTTGGCAATGGTTTGAATGGTGGCCGTATCCTGGTTCTCGATGGCCGCGGCAATTTGCTTACGGCTGGCGTTTATCAACTCCCCCACGATAATCATGTGTCCCCCTTTGCTCCCGGCGAACGGGATTTAATCTCTACCTTATTGATTTAGCACCAATGTGATGGCGGTTAGCGTGGTTTCTCAGAAAACTACATGACCGGCAACGCGCGCTTAATTTATTAACGATTTCCGGGACGCAACATTAGTGGCTTGTACAAAACTTTTGACCTATTTACAATGTCATTTCTACTCAGGAAGTAGCCTCGTCAATCATTTCGACGACGTCCTTGACCTGCACCTCCGATTCTTTTTCCAGGATGCCGTCTCTGAGCATGGTGGTACAAAACGGACAGGCCACTGCAACGGTTTTTGCGCCGGTGGCGATTATTTCTTCGGCCCGCTCTTCATTGATGCGTTTGCCGATGGTTTCTTCCATAAACATTCGAGCGCCGCCGGCGCCACAGCAAAATCCTTTAGACCCGGATCGAGGCATTTCTATTGGTTTTGCACCGCCGTTTATGGAAGACAGTAAATCCCGGGGCGCCTGATAAATGCCATTCCAGCGTCCCAGATAACACGAGTCGTGATAGGCCAGCTCCGCCAGGTGACCGTTGGATACCTTTAAACGGTCCTGTTGAAACAGTTCCAGCAGCAACTCGGTATGGTGTACCACGGCATAGTTGGCATCGAATTGGGGGTATTCGTTTTTAATCATGTTGTAACAGTGAGGGCAGCCGGTCAGAATCTTTTTCGGTTTGTACTGATTAAGCACCTCGACATTCTGCATCATCAGCATCTGAGCGATATATTCATTGCCGGCCCGGCGGGCCACATCCCCGTTGCAGGCCTCCTCCGGCCCCAGAATGGCAAAGTTGACACCGGCTTTTTGCAGCACCCGGGCCATGGCCTGGGCAATTTTTTTGCCACGGTCGTCAAAGGATCCGGAACAGCCGACAAACCAAAGCAATTCGGCGTCCGGCTTGTCCGCCATCAGGGGTACATCCATGCCTTTAGACCAATCGGCGCGGCTGTCGCTGCTGAAGCCCCACGGGTTGAATTGGTTTTCAAGGTTGGTGAAGGTTTCCTGCATTTCCGGTGGGAAATCCGCCTCCATGAGCACGCGGTGCTTGCGCGTTTCAAGGATAAAATCAAGCTGTTCGATGTTTACCGGACAGATATCTTCACAGCCGCGACAGGTGGTGCACGACCAGATGACGTCTCCGGTAATAGGGGACCCCTCCCGCACAATCGGTTCAATTTTTTCGAAGTTTTGGGCCATGATGGCATCTGCCTGGGCCAATAAATCAACTTTAAAATCATGGATCACATTTTTGGGCGAAAGCGGTTTGTCGGTGCAGCTGGCAGGACATTGCTCTTCACAGCGTCCGCATTCAGTGCAGGCGTAAAGATTGAGGACGTTTTTCCAATTCAGTTCGCTCACTTTACCCAGCCCAAAGGTTTCCGCCTCCTCATCTTCAATATCTGTTTTAACCATTGCTTTGGGCAGATCCAGGCGTTTTAAAAAGACATTGGGGACGGCTGCCAGCAAATGCAGATGTTTGGAACCGGGGATGTAAATCAGAAAGCCCAGAATCGTGGCGATGTGGATCCAGTAACTGATCTCATAACCGGTTTGAAGACCTGCCGGTGAGAGGCTTTGCAGATTAAACAGCGGCACCAGCCTTTCAGATACCGGAAACGCGCCAGCATAACTGAAGGATCCCGCTGCCGGCATAAGGCTTAAAAAAGCATTAATCAAATGAAATGTGATCACGATAACGCAGGTAAACAGGATGATCAGATTGGCATCCGAGCCCATGGATAGATAGCTGGGACGCACGACTACCCGCCGATAGAGGGCATAGGCAAATCCCACCAGAACCAGAGCGGCCAGGATATCGGCCACAAACAAATACACGCGGTAAATGGTCGGGATGGCATGGCCCGGCTCAAAAGCGGGAAAGACCCCCTGGATCATGAGCATCAGTGAATGGGGTTGGATAGCTAAAAACCCAAAAAATATCAGCATATGCGCTGTGCCGATCAGCGGCTTGCGGCGAACGTTGGATTGACCCAGTACATCGGTAAAAAAAACCTTAACCCGCTCACCGATCCGATCAATCGTAAAGTCCGTTTGTCCCTCAACCGATCGCATCAGGCGATACAAACGTGCTGCAAGTACAAAGAAATAGCCAAATGCGCCGATCAGGGCCAGCGCGATGACAATGGATTTAATGGTCACATATGTTTGCATCTATTGTTCCTCGATAATTCTTCAGACCGAAAGTTTTACTGGATTTGCGTCTTTCATTTCTTCTTTTTAAGGAACACAGGTGTCGGGTGTCCCTCAAAAGCGGGTTTCAGGTGTCAGGTGTCAGGTCTTCGGTGTCCCGTTTCGCGCTTTTGTTACTTAGTGGCCATAATGACCACATGCTTGCTTTGCTTTCTGATTTCAGTCGTATGTTCCCTGACACCCGAAACCTGACACCTGAAACCTTTTTTATTTGCCGCCTTGCTCCCGTAAAACTTCCGTGAGCACCGGCACCACTTCGAACATGTCTGCAATAATACCGTAATCACATTTTTGAAAAATAGGGGCATCTTTGTCGGTATTGATCGCCACAATAACTTTTGACGTTTTCATGCCGGCAAAATGCTGAACTGAGCCCGACAGGCCGCAGCCGATATACAGTCTCGGGCTGACAGTTTTTCCTGTCTGGCCCACCTGCATGGAGTGCGGTGCAAACCCAGCATCCACGGCCGCGCGGGAGGCGCCCACGGCAGCACCCAACAGTTCGGCACATTCTTCAAGCATTTTGTAGTTCTCGGCCGCATCGATAGGACGGCCGCCGGTGATGATGACGTCGGCCTCGGTGAGGTCCATTTTGGAAGTGTCCCCTTTTGTGACCTCCAATAAATTGACCAAACCCGGATCCTGCGCGTTGGCGGCGTAGTTTTCGACTTGCGCATCTGTGGGGGCTTTTTCGGCTTCAATTACATTTGGCCGCAGGGCGCATAGCAACAGATCCGATTTGAGTTTAATGGTGGCGATGGTTTTGCCCGAGAAGTGGGACTTGCGGACGGTCTTGTCCTCAAAATTGATGCCCACACAATCTGATGCCAGAGTAACGTTTAACAGGGCGCTTAAGCGCGCAAACACGTCGCGTCCCTTAGCGCTGGCCAAACCGATCAGTCCGTCCAGGGCAAAATGCTGAATGACATCCGCCAGGGCACGTGCCTGCAAATCCGGGCTGGATGAGAGGTCCGCTCCGTCGACGGTTACCTGCACAATTTTCTGGGCGCCATATTCAGCCAGGATATCTTTTACCGAGTCGGCATCGACACCCAATAGTAATGCCACCACCTCATTTTTGCCGCCGTCTCGCGCAGCAGTGATGGGACCGAAATTTGTCTTTTTGATTTCATCTTTGTCCGTTTCGATGAACACACCTATTTTGGCCATCTGAATTGTCTCCTATATTTAACTTCCCTTAAACAGAAAATATTCTCCTGATTCAAAGGACTTTGTCATCCTCTTTAAGAATCCGAACCAGTTCGATCACCTGCTCGCGTACTGAGCCCTGCATGACCTGAGCGCTGGATCTTTCAGGGACCGCTTCGAGCTTTAGCAGCTCGGTTTGGTCAAAGGATGTATCCAAGCCCAGTTGATCAAATTCCACTTCTTTGATCTCTTTTTTTTTGGCTTTCATAATATCCGGAAACTTTGGATAGCGCGGTTCGTTTAGACCCTTGGTGGCACCGATAATGCAGGGCAGCTTCATCTCCATTTTTTCCCGAGTTCCGCCGCCGACCTCGCGTTCGACGGTCGCCTGACCGTCATTGATATCAAGGTTGACGACTTCGCTAACCACCGGCAGGTTCATGGCTGCCGCCAGGCGATACTGGGTTTGGAAACCTTCAGTGTCCACGGCGTTTCGACCGGTAAAGATCATATTCGGCGTTCCGTCCTGCTCGATAGCGGCTTTAAGCGCCAGACTTGTCAGTGTGCTGTCTAAAAACTGACTTTGTATCTTGACGTGGATACCCCGATGGGCTCCCATGGCCATGGCCGCTCGCATAGTTGAAACTGCCGCTTCAGGACCCACGGTGACCACAACCACTTCACCGCTGCCGGCTTTTTCGACCCTTTGAACGGCCTCCTCCACGGCGTATTCATCATACGGGTTGATAATGAACTTGCAGGCCGTGTCGTTATAACCGGCCTCATCGACGACAGTGATGGTCGCCGCGGTATCCGGAACATGTTTTACACACACATAGATCTGCATTATCTCATCCTTTTGTTAATGCGGTTAACAATAGTGTATCAGGCCTTCATTTTCTCGTTGGTGGGATCATATAGCGGCATGGCCACAACTTCGGCCGGCCGCTGATCACCCAATATTTCAACCGTCAGCTGAGTGCCGGGCGCGGTTAAGTCGGGTGGCACATAACCGAAAGCAATGCTTTTTTCCACCCGGTGACCATAGCCGCCGGATGAGGTCATGCCGACCTGCTCCTGACCATTAAAAATGGGATTGTAGCCCCATGGATCGGAATCTTCAGCATCCACCACCATACACACTAGCTGTTGTTTGACCCCTTCAGCTTTGATTTTTTCCAGCGCCGCTTTGCCGATAAAATCCTTGTCCCATTTAACCGCCCAGGCCAGGTTGGTTTCCAGCGGCGAGTGATGAACGTTCATTTCTGATTTCCAGGCCATATAGCCTTTTTCCAGGCGCATGGAGTCCATGGCATGCATGCCAAACATTTTCAACTCAAATTCCGCTCCGGCTTCCATCAAGGTCTGGAACACGGCAATCTGGCTTTCGATGGGATGGAAAATTTCATACCCCAGTTCGCCGACGTAGTTCATGCGATTCACGCGGCACTTAACCCGACCCACAAAAATTTCTTTGCTGGTGACAAAGGGCATGGCCTCGTTGGTGATATCGCCATGAGAAATTTTTGTTAGGAGGTTGCGACTCTGGGGGCCGGCGATAACAAAACAGCCCAGCTTGTAGGTGAGGTCGTTCATCTGGACCGAACCGTCTTCGGGCAAATTCAATATCAACCAGTGCTGGTCGTGGCGTTTGCCTAAGCTGGCGGTCACACAAAAATATTGGCCTTCTTTGATTCTGGTGATGGTCATATCGGTCTTAAAAGCGCCATTTTTGTCCAGCACCGGGGCCAGCGCGATACGGCCATCCTGGGTGGGCACTCGCTGGCAAGTCAAGCGGTTGAGCCAGTCTTCGGCGCCAGGTCCGCTGATTTTGGTTTTGGCAAAACGGGTGAGATCCAACAGGCCGACATGTTTCATTACATGCTGGCACTCCTCAGCCACATGCTTGAAGGCATTGGATCGTCGCCAGCTGGGGGTTTCGTAGTTGTCGGCTTCATCGCTGGTAAAATAATTGGGGCACTCCCAGCCGTAATAGTCACCAAAGACAGCGCCGGCGTCTTTCTGATATTCGTAAATAGGGCTGGTGCGGTTGGGTCGGGCGGCATCGCGCCATTCGTTTGGGAAAAATATGCTGTACAGGCGCGGATAGGTATCGGCGATTTTTTCATGGTTATAGGCCCAGTTGGCGTAAGAACCGAAACGGCGGCTGTCGACGTGCCACATGTCGATCTCGGGCTCGCCTTCCATGATCCAGCCGGCCAGGTAGTGACCGATACCGCCAGCCTGTGTAATGCCGAAGCTGTAACCACAGGCCTGGAAAAAGTTTTTCAACGGATAGGCTGGCCCTACCAAAGGGTCGCCGTTGGGTGTGTAAGTAATGGGGCCGACGGTGACGTGCTTAAAGCCGGTTTCTCCTAAAATCGGAAAGCGAAAGATGCCGTGTTCAATGTTTTCGGCCACATTTTCGATATCCTCGGGCAGCTCGGTTTGAGCATAATCCCAGGGAACGCCTTCCGGAAACCACTGCTTTCCAACTTTCTCATACATACCGAGGATCAGGCTGTCCATTTCCTGGCGTATGTAAATCGAGCGGTCCGGATCGCGCACCAGAGGCAGCATGCGCTCCCGTTCTTCGACGGCACCAATGGCCTCAAAAAGAACATGGGTATGCTCAATGGCAATGGAGGGAATCTCGACACCCACCATGGCCGACACTTCCGGTGCCCATAAGCCCCCGGCATTAACCACGGCTTCACAGGTGATATCCCCCTTGTCGGTATGGACGACCCACTCGTCGTTGGGCTTTTGGCTGATACCGGTCACCTGGGTATGGGTGTAAATTTCAGCCCCGTTCTTTTTGGCGCCGATCGCCATCGCCTGACACATGCCGCTGGGATCCACGTCACCATCGTCAGGCCAGTAAAGCCCCCCCAGCAGACCTTCCACGTGCATCAACGGATGCAGTTCGGCAATCTCTTGCGGACTGACTTTCTGCACGTCCAGCCCCAGACAGCGGTTCATGCTGTAATAATAGCCCAATTCATCCATGCGATCCGGGTTATCCGCGGTGCGAATGGATCCAGTGGTGTGCCAGCCGGTGGTTTGACCGGTCTCTTCTTCCAGCTCTTGATAAAGCTCAATGCTTTTCATGTTGACCAGGGTGCAATAATAACTGGAATGATAAAAAGAGCAATTACCAGCGGCCAACCAGGTTGAACCGGAAGTCAATTCATGCTTCTCCACCAGTACAACATCCTGCCAACCGTATTTGGCCAAATGATACAGAACGCTGGTACCGATGGCACCACCACCGATCACAACAACTCTCGCCTGTGTTTTCATGGGATTTTATCTCCTTTGGTGTAAATGTTCTTACCGGTAGGTATTAAAGAACCCCCCATCGTGTTACAAGAGCAACAAACATACCAAAAAAAATGAATTATATTTAGTATTTAAATAGGTTACCGATCGTTTTTAAAGCATGAATAATGATGTTTGGCAAGAATAATTTTATATAATAATATCAGAACAATATCCGCTAGCCAAATCGGTTTTGCCGCCACCTGACGCCCACATTTAAAACACCGTCACATGCCAGGATTGATTGTCATAAATGTTAAAATTTTTTGACAAATAGAAAAATCTTTTGTCAATTTGTAAAAATAGTTTTCTTTTTTCCGATCGATGAATGATCTTTAGCCGGCTTTGCGGCGCGTCACATACTCGGATAATTCCGACTCGATAGCCGAATCGATATCCGGTTTTTCGTAATTGGCCAAGCGTTTATGTAACACATCCGAGGCGCGCTCATCGGCGCGTTTGCCGCCGGCGCCCTGCCAACTGTCATAATCCTGCACGGTCATCAATTCGGGCAGAAAAAAGGCCGTGCGGCATAGTTCAAAGGTTTTGGGCTGGGTCAAATAATTGCCACCGATGCCGACTTCTTTGATGGTTTCCAGGTCAATGGATTCATCATTAATGTCAATGGATTGGATGAGTTTTTTTACCGTTCCGCAAAGTTCTTCATCGATGATAAATTTCTCATAGCTCATGGCGACATAAGCGCTTAAAATTCCGCAGGCGTGCAGGACAAAATTGATACCGTTGCGCGCTGCGGTGATCAGCGCCATTGCGGATTGAACGCCGGCCTGGGCATCAGGAAAGTTGGCATCCGTCAGCCCCCCGCCGCTGCGACTGGGCAGGTTGTAAAAGCGTGCCATCTGCGCGGTACAGGACACCAGCATCGACAGTTCCGGAGCGCCAATAGATAACCCGCCCGTGCGCATATCCATGGGTGACGAGGTGGAGCCGTAGATGATGGGGGCACCCGGTCTGACCAGCTGGGCCAATATCAAACCGGCCAAGATTTCAGCATTTTGCATGGCCAGAATACCCGCCAGCTCAACAGGGCCGGAGGCCCCGGCCATGGCCAGTGAGGCCAGAACACATGGCTGTCCGTAGCGCGCCAGTTCGATCAGCGAACCGGCCATTTCTTCCGAGAACTGCAGCGGAGATAAGGAGTTGATCAATGAAACCATAACCGGCGTGTCCTTAATCTGATCTTTACCGCCCCACACCAGACCGGCCATTTCGATGGCATCCCGGGCGCCTTTCTTGGAGACCGGGCTACCCATAAACGGTTTATCACATAGAACAATGCTGGATAATAGCATATCCAGATGAGCCGTCTCTGGGGGGATATCAGACGGTTCCACCATCATGAACCCGTTCATATCAATGTATTTGGACGTCTGTACCAGTTTGCAGAAATTGTCATAATCTTCCATGGTGGACTCTCGTTTCTGGCCTTCAGGTGTGATGATAAACGGCGCCCCATAGCCGGGTGCGAAAGCAAAATCATCGTCTCCCACCGCGATGCTTTTGGCCGGATTGCGGGCCGTAATGCTAAAGTGCTGCGGCGCCGATTCCAACGCCCGGGCCACATCGTTTTCTGAAAAAAAGACCGTCTTACCATCAACTTTAAAATTGGCTTTCGCAAAGATATCTAAGGATTCTGATTCATTAAAAGCCACCCCGACACTGGAAAGGATATTGATGGCAGCATCATGGATTTTGGTCATTTGCTCCTGGGTTAAGGTCGGCATGCGATCATACATGGTCTTTCCTCCTATTTGTGGGCTGATCCAACTATTGGGATTGAACCTCTCAGGGTGGTTCGATGGCGGCTCATCAAAGCGCTGAAATGCAGGTTTGGCGACATCGTCGCTAGCGGTTCGGACGAAACATCAAACGGGAAATTTGATAAAAGACGAATGCGCTGGAACTTGCCCCCCCTCGAGGCAGGCGGACTTTAATTGAAAAGGCCCGCAGTGGATATCTTCACTCGTATTCACAGCAAATAGCGTACCAATCTGAAACATCACCGCGCGAGCCAAGACCTTCCGGCTAACAGAAATCGGCTCGATTCAGATGGTATTTTTTCATTTTATAATGCAGCAGTTGTCTGGAAATGCCAATGCTACCGGCGGCCTTGGAAACATTGCCATTGGCGTTGATCAGCGCATTGATAATCGCAGTTTTTTCGCCTTCTGACCGGATCTCCATAAGGCTTTTTGAGGCAACGCTGGAGGCAAGTTGTTGGGCAGGGATCCTTTTGGAATCTGCGGCTGGGTGGCCGGAAATCTCTGTTAGCGGGATTGCCGGTGCACGCCCCTCAGAAGGCCAATTTTCAAATTGAGCGCTGAAATGCCCGTGGAGATGATTAAAGGATATGACTTCATTGGGTTGGACCATGTTCATCGCACTTTCTATGACGTGCTCCAGCTCACGCACATTGCCGGGCCAGGGGTAGCGATCGAAAAGCGCCAGTACCTCGGGAGATATACGGGGGATGCCTTTGCCCAATGCGCGGCTGTGTTTATCTAAAAAATGTCGAATCAGCTTTTCAATATCATCACGCTTTTCTCGCAGGGGCGGAATGGCAATGAAGACCACGCCAAGCCGGTAAAATAGGTCTGGTCGCAAAGTACCGGCTTCGATGGCGCGGTGGGGCTCCTGATTGACCGAACTGATAATCTTCAGATCAATATCGACTTCTTTTAATGCGCCCACTCGACGAACTCTTTTTTCCTGCAGAACCCTCAGGATTTTGGCTTGCAGGTTAATGGACATGGCATTGACTTCATCCAGAAAAAGGGTGCCGCCGCTGGCGCGCTCAAAAAGACCTGGCTTGTTCATGGCCCCGGTAAAGGCACCTTTGGATGTTCCGAACAAAATGCCTTCGAGCAGGTTTTCCGGAATGGCTGCACAATTAACCGGAATATACCGTCGTTCGTTGCGGGCGCTATGGTTATGGATAGATTGGGCCAGTAGTTCTTTGCCGGTTCCGGTTTCACCATACAGCATGACCGGCGATGGGGAGTTGGCCGCCATCACAGCGGTATTGACTGCTCTAAGAAAAGTCGGGTTTTCACCGATAATGTCGCCAAAGGTATAGTTGGTGCCATTTTTGAGATTGGATTCCTTTTCGGGAATCGCCACCGAGGAAAGGGTTTCCTCCAGCACGTTATAGTCTTTTACCAGGCAGATAGCGCCGGTCAGACGTCCTTCTCTGAAAAGCGGAAAGGCACGGTGAATGGTATTGGCCACCTTTCCCATACGGGTGCGGTAGAAGAAATGGCGATTGATGATCGGATGACTGGTTTTGAGGCACTCCATGATCACAGAGGTTTCCTCGGTTAAATCGTAAACCTCGGTGATTTTTTTACCCACCGGATAGCTCGGATCCAGATCGTCGATTTTAGCCATGGCGTCATTGTAGTAAACGATCACACCGGCGGTATCGGCCATGATGACGCCCTCATCGAAATCTGTAAAAACTTTTAAATAATCGACATCCTCCAGCTGCAGCGGTTGTGGCCTTGTGTTTTTTGCAGTACGATCCGTCATGGCAATATTTCATCTCGGCGAAGGTTGAACAAGACATCATTTTCGCGGTAAGCCTGTTCGAGTTTTCCTTGATGCTCTTTGAGTCGATTGCCGTCCTGGGAGGCCATTTCGAGCACCAGATAGTTGATGATACAGGCAATGGTGGTCGGACTGCCAATGAAAGGGATGTTTTTAGCCGGCGCCACAAGGCTCAGATGGGCAAATTGGGTCAGCGGGCAAAGGGAGCTGTCGGTAATCACCAGCAGCTTTCGATCCAGATGGCGTGCCGTTCGGCCCAATCGAATCAGTTCGTTGGGATAGCGGGAGGTGGCGATAATGACCACCAAACTGTCGGGTTCGGAAATGGTCAACCAGTCAATTGCGGTGCTGTCGCTGCCCTTTAAAATGTGGACCCCGGACCTGACTTTTGTCAGCGACCAGCCCAGATAGTAGGCAAAAGTATAAGAGACACGTGAGCCGATGATATACACGGCCGGGCTTTGGCTGAGATAATCGATCGCTTTTTGTAGGGTGGTCAAATCAACAGTCTCGAAAAATTGCTTAAGATTATCCATTTCTTCAGACACGACCTGCCGAAGGCGGTCCATGCCTTCGCCGGCAGTTGCTGCCAGATCAGCGCGTTCGAGCATGGTCAATTCCCGGTCGACAAAATCCCGCAGCGCCTGCTGAAAGGCACCGTACCCTTCATAGCCCAGCTGGCTTACAAAGCGAACAACGGTGGCCTCGCTGACCTGGCAGGTATTGGCCAATTCTTTGGTGGTCATAAAGACCGCCTTACGCGGATGATTGACAATATATTCACCCAGAATGCGCGCTTTGGGCGTCAGAGAAGGGTGCTGCTCAACAATGCTTTTCATGGTCAGTCGATTGGCCGGGTCTGGCATTTTGTTGGTCCTTGCCCTTTAAAGGGTCACACATTATTTGCTAAATGATGAAAGAAACATTTAAAATGAAAGAAAAATTTCACAAAGGATTTATAAAAGTTAAGACTCCAAAAAATAAGAAGCTCTAAATATCATGTAATATCAAGTGTATCATTGCTTTTGTCAAGGATTTTTGTAAAAAATGTGTTTTGATGGCATTTTTTTACTTGACATCTTTTGTTTCATTGTCATACCTTCCAAAACTATCATTGGACAACCACCATTTCATCAAATTTAATATGAGGACTGAACTGCTATGTTGCGAAAATCCAAACGCCTTTGGGGAGATCAGGCTGCGCTTAAGTCAAGCTATGATGCCGTGATCATCGGCGGTGGGCTGCATGGCCTGGCCGCGGCTTACTTCCTGGCCCGGGATCATGGTATTAAGGATGTGGCCGTCATTGAAAAGCGCTTTCTGGGTTTTGGCGGCTCAGGGCGCAATACGGCCATTGTGCGCGCCAACCAACGGACCCAGCAAAATGTCCCGCTGTACAAAGAAGCCCTTGAACTGTGGCCGATTCTCACCAAAGAGCTTGATTACAATTTGATGTTTTTTAACTGTGGCAATCTGAACCTTATGCACAGCGAAGCCGCCATGAATTCGGCGCGCATGAACGTGGCCACCGCACAGTTCCACGGAGTTGAGAGCCATCTGGTCGATGCCAAACAGTGCAAGGAGCTGGTACCGGCCCTGAATATTTCAAAGGACATCACCTATCCAATTTTCGGTGCCATGTACCATCCGCCGGGCGGCATTTTACGCCATGATGCCATTGTGTGGGGCTTGGCAAAAGGGGCCGCCAAACACGGCGTTCATATTCACCAGCAAACCGAAGTGACCGGTATCGGCGTTGAAAACGAAAAAATAGTTTCTGTTGAAACCGACAAAGGCCGCATTAAAACGCCGCGGGTGTTAAATGCCGCCGGCGGATATTCTGCGGCGCTGTCCTATCAGATGCTGGGCATCAAGCTGCCGATCAGTGTCCTGACCATTCAGGCCATGGTCACCCAGCCGCTGAAGCCGATTTTAGACCATGTGGTGTCATCCGGCACCTATCATTGCTACGCCAATCAAACGCTGAAAGGTGAAATCGCCACCGGCGCCCACATGGACGCCTGGCCTAATTACACCACCCAGACCACTGCCTATTACATCAAGCATCAGGCCGAAGCCCTCTCAGAGATGCTGCCCTGTCTGCGCGGGGTCAAGTTTATGCGCCACTGGGGCGGGCTGGCGGACATGACCCCGGATATGGCGCCGATCATGGATGGCAACAACCTGATCGAAGGCTATTATATGGATTGTGGCTGGGGATATTTCGGTTTCAAATCCTGTGCGGCCACCGGGAAATATATGGCGCAATTCATGGCCAGCGGGAATTGCCCTGAGAGGCTCAAACCTTTCAGCCTGAACCGATTCGAACAAAATCGGCTAATGGGGGAAACGGCAGCGCTGGTAAACTATACACCAGATAACTAAAACCTGAATTTGTATGAAAATAGATGAGAATCTTATTTATTTGATTACGATAGCTTCAAACTAAAATGGAGAACGATAATTTTTGTTTATATACTAAATCGGATGAGAGTCATTTTTATTTCTCATCTATTTTCATACAAATTCAGGTTTCAAGTAGTAAGATAGCTCTCTAACTTTAGCTCACTTAAGGAGAAGACAAGATGGCATTAACCCTGACCTGCCCCGTGTGCGGCAAACGTAACGGATATGAATTCCGCTATGGCGGAGAGGAAAAGGGACCTCGGCCCGATGAAGCGGATCTAACGCCGCAGGCCTGGTGCGAATATGTGCACATGAACAAATGTGTGGCCGGCATCCAAAAAGAGTGGTGGTGCCATAAAGATGGTTGTGGTGTATGGTTTACCACTTACCGTGATACAACCTGTAACCTTGAGGTGGACGAACCGGAGGCGCAATCATGAAAAGGCTGGAAAACCTGCCCACCCTGCGAATTCATCCAGAAAAAACCCTGGAATTTAGGTACCGCAAAAAAAAGCTTAAAGGGTTGAGCGGAGATACGGTGGCCTCGGCCCTGTATGCCAACGGCATCCGCATCTTTTCGCGCAGTCTAAAATATCATCGCCCGCGCGGGCTTTACAGCCTGGATGGTGAAAGCAGCAACACCTGCATGCAGGTTGACGGCACCCCCAATGTCTGCACGGAGACCACGCTGCTGGCAGACGGTATGCAGCTTGAACCCCAGAATGTCTCGGGCTCACCTGAATGGGATATGAAAGGCTTTTTGGACAGTTTGGACTGGGCCATGCCGGCGGGCTTTTATTACCGCACCATGCACAAACCGGCCCGTATCTGGCCGATTGCGCTCAAACAGGTTCGCAAGGCTGCCGGGCTGGGCAAAATTACGCCCGACTTTCAAATGCCTGGTCGCTATGATGAAATTTATCCCGCAGCGGATGTGTGTGTTATTGGCGGAGGCCCGGCGGGTATGTCGGCAGCCCTGGCAGCGGCCGAGCAGGGACTGCGGGTGATTCTGCTGGAAACCCGACCGTGGCTGGGCGGATTTTTTGACTACCGCACCACCGACAGCGGCAACGGCACGTCTCTGGCGCAACGCGCGCGGCAGGTGGCCCAACAGGTTGAACAAAACGATCGTATCCGCGTATTTACGCATACCACTGTGGTGGGT
>JASJAN010000023.1 GCA_030066985.1 Desulfobacterales bacterium | reverse complement strand
TTCCAGGGTTCCTTGGTGTGGTTAAAAGACAGGTAGCCGATATTCATGCCCGGTTGAGAGACGAGCTTGATGTTTTTATCCTGACGGGCAAGTTCGATATCCGCTGGATTGGGAAACTGGCAGGCGTGGATACTGCCGGCTTTCAGTTCCAGAAAGCGCACCGAATTTTCAGGAATGGAGCGGAAAACGATTTTGTCCAGATAAGGACCAGCAGATTTGTCCCAGTAGTTTTCATTTTTCTTCAGGACAATTTTATCGTCTTTGACCCATTTTTCAAATACAAACGGACCGGTGCCCACTGGATTGCGTAAAAATTCCTTGGGGTTTTTCAGAAAAGCCGTTGGGCTGATGATATTGGCAAAGTCCATGCCCATGTTGGCCAGAAACGGTGCCTCAACTCTTTTGAGTTTAAAAACCACCGCATACTCACCGGTGGCCTCAATGGAGCCGATGGTTTCATCCATTTCCATGGATACCCAGTACTCTGGTGTGCGCTCCTGTGGAGGGATTTTCCAGCCTTTGCCGTTAAATTTGACGTTGGGTTCTTTCATCATGCGGCCGATGGAAAACACCACCGCATCGGCATTGAAAGGCGTGCCATCATGGAATTTGACACCCTTGCGAAGCTTGAACCGGTAAGTCAGGCCATCCGGCGAGATTTCCCAGGATTTTGCCAATCCGGGTTCCAGATCGGTGGACTCATCCTTATAGAAAACCAGCGCTTCGTATATGTTGTCACATACCTGAAACGAGTTGCCGTCGGTTTCATAGGCCGCATCCAGCCCGACGCTGTCGCCACCGCGGCCCCAGATCAACGTGCCACCGGATTTGGGCGCCGCCAGTGCCACACCGGCACACAAAAAGACGACCAAGGTTGATAATAAAATAATTTTTTTGAACATGTGTCCCCCTTTCAGTTGGTTGGTTAACATGCTTCTGAAACCTATTTCAAAAATAGTAGATCACGTCCAAGGGTAAGGCGCAAACCGATTCGACAACGGAGTATACAACGTTAGTATTCGAGTATTTCGAATCGGTTTTTAATCCGCCACGAATATTGGCGGACCATTGGGCGCCTGCCCGCCTCTGGCGGGTTAGATGCATTTTTGAGATAGGCTCTAACAAAATAATGGCTTGCCAGACAAGAATCAATTAGACCTACCAGAACCCAAAGTAAATGTCAAAAGATAAACAGCACAAGGTGCCGATATTTATACATAACTATACCACTATCTATATTCTTTTTTCTTCAACGCCGTGACAGGCCACCTGGGTGCCGGAATCCAATTGGATCAGTTTGGGTATTTCCTTTTTGCAGCGCTCATTGGCATAGATACAGCGGCCGTGAAACACGCAGCCCGAGGGCAGGTGGATAGGTGTTGGGACTTCGCCTTTGAGTTTCAGATGTTTGGGTTTTTGTATGCCCAGCTCTGGAATGGCACTCAGCAGCGCCTGCGTGTATGGGTGATGCGGTCGTTCGTATAGTTGTTGAGTCTGCGCCAGCTCACATATGGTGCCCAGATACATGACCGCCACGCGAGTGCTGATATGTTTTACCACTGCCAGATCATGGGTGATAAACATATAGGTCAGGCCCCGTTTTTCCTGGGCCTGCATCATCAGGTTTAAAATTTGGGCCTGTATAGAAACGTCAAGGGCTGAAACCGGCTCATCGGCAACGACAAATTCGGGATCAACCATCAGGGCGCGGGCAATGCTGATGCGTTGCCGCTGGCCGCCGGAAAATTCGTGCGGATAACGCCCGGCCCAGGCCGGATCCACGCCTACCTGGCGCATCACCTCGGCCACCTTGTCCTGGGCTGCCTGGGATGTGATGGACCTGTTGTGAAAATAGACCGGTTCAGCCAGAATCTTATTGACCGTCATGCGGGGATTTAAAGAAGCATACGGATCCTGAAATATCATTTGCATTTTTTTACGAAAAGGCAGCATCTGCTGGGGGCTCAGGTGGTCTATGCGTTGATCCTGATAGTGTATCTCGCCGCTGTTGGGCGGGTACAATCCCATAACGGCTCTGGCCAGGGTGGACTTTCCGCAGCCGCTTTCGCCCACAACACCCAATGTTTCCCGCTGCTTGATCGCAAAACTGACCGCATTAACCGCCTTGACGGTGGTTTTTTTGCGAACCATTCGGCCGCTCTCCCATGATAGCTGGTCAAGTAAACCACCGGAAATGTCAAAGTGTTTAACCAGTTCTTTTACGGTTAGCAGGCTGTTATTCGGTTCCATGACTGAAATTTTCTGGTTGCCTTTCGCCCAGAAAAAAGGGCTATTTAATCATATGGCACGCGACTATGCGACCCTGTTGTTCCTTGCTGATCAGGGTTGGCACCTCCGCGCTGCAGATCGAGTCGCTGATCATGCAGCGTGGATGAAACGCACAGCCCTGGGGTATTTCCGTCAGATTCGGCATCATGCCGGGGATCTGGTTTAAACGCGAGCCCGGTGGAATGATACCGGGTAAGGCCTTAATTAAACCCTGCGTATAAGGATGCTTGGGATCCTGCACCACCGACTGGGTGGGTCCGCTCTCTACTATTTTGCCCGCATACATGACCACTATTTTTTCGGTGATCTGGGAGACGACGCCCAGGTCATGGGTGATCAGGATCAAGCCCATTTTTTCAGATGCGCATAATTCCAGCAATAAATCCATGATCTCGGCCTGAATGGTGACATCCAGGGCGGTGGTGGGTTCATCTGCGATGATCAAACCGGGATTGGTCAGCAGTGCAATGGCGATGACAATACGCTGCCGCATACCACCGGAGCACTCATGGGGATACTGCTCTAATCTTTTTTCGGGAGATGGAATATGGACTTTTTTTAATTTTTCCAGGGCGATGTCCAGGGCATCGGCTTTGCTGACATTCTCATGGGCCAATACGGTTTCGGTCATCTGGGTGGCGATGGTCAGAACCGGATTGAGCGTCATCATGGGATCTTGAAATATCATGCTGATGCGGTTGCCGCGAATGGCACGCATTTCTTCCTCGGGCAGGCGGTTGAGTTCCTGGTTTTCAAATACAACCTTACCACCGGAAATATAGCCGGGCCGGCTGATCAGATTAATGATGGCAAAGCCGGTAACCGACTTTCCGGCTCCGCTTTCACCCACGATGCCCAGGCGTTCACCCCGGTCGAGCGTGAAGCTGACACCGTCAATGGCGGTCAATTCGCCTGACCATAAGGCAAATTTAACTTCCAGATCTTTAACTTCAAGTAGGTGACTCATTTAACTTGGTGTTTGGTATTTAGTGTTTAGCATTTGGAATTTGATTAATCCCTATGGAAATGCTTAGTTTTTTTTCGATGGCAAGGCGCAAAGTGCTTCAAAAGCGAAGCGTACATGCCAGTACGTGAGCATTTTGAAGCGGTTTGTAACGCAGCCAGCGGGCAAAAGATGAATATTTGCATAGGGATTTAGCCTTTATATAGTTTAGGATTGAGCACATCCCGCAGCCAGTCTCCGAGCAGTAAAACAACCAGGAGAAAAATGACCAGCAAGACGCCCGGGAAAAAGGTAATCCACCAGGATCCGCTGAATATGTATTCAAAACCGGACCGGATTAAAGACCCCAGGGAGGGCTTGGTGATGGGCATGCCCAATCCCAGAAACGAAAGTGCGGCCTCACTCATGACGGCATTGGCCACCTGGATGGTCGAGAGCACCAGAACCGGTGTCATGGTGTTGGGCAATATGTGTCTAAAAATAATCCGCCAGCCACTGATGCCAATCACCCGGGCTGCCTCGACATATTCTTTGTTTTTTTCTCCCAGCACCGACGCCCGTACCGTGCGGGCATACTTGGGCCACTCGGACATTCCGATAATAATGATCAATAAGGGTAGTGCCATTTCTTCCCAGCGACCGACGCCAAAGGCCAGCTTGAAAATGGCGCTGGCAAAAATGGCCACGATCAGATAGGGGATCGAAAATTGAATATCGGCGATGCGCATTAAAAATGCATCCAGCTTACCCCCGAAATAGCCGGAAAGAAGACCGACCGCAATACCGAGGAAGGCCTGGAATAACACCGCACCCACTCCGATAAGCAGTGATGTCCTCAGGCCGAAAATCATGGTGCTGAGCAGGTCGCGGCCCTGGATATCGGTTCCCAACAGGAAGGTTTCGCTGCCGTTATCCATCCAGGCCGGCGGGGTCTCGGCGTCCAGGATGTCAATGGTTGCCGTATCGTAGGTGTCGTGCGGCACCACCACCGGCGCCAGGATGCTGATGATGACCAGAACCGACAGCACGCAGAAGCTGCCGATCGCAACGGGATCCTGTTTGAAATTGTAAAACAGATAAGAATTCTTAAATCGTCGCCAGGTGTTCATTTTCTGCCTGCTATTCTTACCGTGGGATTGACAAACCCGTACACAATATCAACGATGGTGTTGATGACCACGAAAATCGCACCCACCACCATCAAATAGGCCACCAGTAAAGAGGTATCCGAGCGTTCGACCGCTTCGATGAACATAAATCCCATCCCATGCCAGTTAAAAACCGATTCCGTCAAAATGGTAAAAGCCACCAGAATTCCGAGCTCGACGCCAAATATGGTGATTACCGGCAGCAGAGTATTTTTAAAAGCATGAACGAACCAGACGCGTTCGCGTCGGAGGCCCTTGGCCCAGGCAAATTTAATATATTCGGTCTCTAAAATTTCCATCATTTCCGCCCGCACCAGTCGAATGAAAAGCGGCAGCATGATCGATGAGAGCGATACGCTGGGCAGGATTAAGTGCTTGAGACCATCCCAGGTAAAAAAACCGCTTTCCCAGCCCCAGATGTTGACCGTTTCACCGCGCCCGTAGGATGGCAGCCAGCCCAATTCCACGCTGAAAAAATAGATAAAGGCAATGGCGGTCAGAAACACCGGAACCGCAACCCCGATGGTACTGACGGCCATTATGATCCGTGAAAACCAGCTTTTGGGATAGATGGCGGCATAAACGCCCGCCGGGATGGATACCACAATCAGGATCAGGGCCGTGACAATCACCAGTTCAATGGTTGCGGGGGCCTTGGATATAATAACCTCCAGGGCCGGTTTTTTATAGAAAAAGGATAACCCCAGATCACCCCGGCAAGCATTTTTCACAAAACGGAAATACTGGATATAAAAGGGATCGTTTAAGCCCAGTTGTTCGCGGATGACCTCGCGCTCGGCCGGTGTGACGCGCTCGCCCACCAGGTCTCTGACCGGGTCACCGATCGAGTGCTGAATCGAAAACCCAAACAGGCTAATGACCAGCATCACAAATATGGCTTGAATGATACGTCGGATGATAAAAGCAAACATCACGGGCCCTTGTTGAAATCTGAATTGAATCGGTGCTTTTTAATACGACCAAAGGCGGAGCAGGTCAAGAGGGAAAACATGAAAAATACGAGAATAAAATCATAGTGATATCGCTGCCGGCAGGCGGATAAATGCGCTTGCCGGCAGCGCTCAACAGGTCAAATAAAAAAGGGCAGGTGACGTATTTGACCATCGCCACCTGCCCCTACTTCTATGTCAGGCTGTTTTTTTGCCTATTTGATGACCAGATCCCCTAAATACGGGAAATTCATGGTATTAATGATCGGCTTGATCATGACGTTATTTTTGCCCGCATAGGAATGGTTTTGCCAGTGAAACGGCACAAATGCGGCCTCATCGTACAGAATCTGTTCGATCTGCTGCAGAATCTTGGTACGTTTTGCCAGATCGGTTTCAACCTGGGCCGCCATGGTCAGCTCATCGATTTTAGCATTGCAAAAGTTGCCGCTGTTGTACTGGCCGTAACCGGTTTCCTTGTTGGGGCACATACCTAAAAATTCAGTGAAATTGCCGGAATCTTCGGTATCTGAGTGCCAGCCGATCATCTGAATGTCGGCCACCTGGGCGTCAAACTCATCCCAGTACTGGGCCTTGGGCATGGTTTTCAGATTGACCTTGATGTTAATTTTGGCCAGCATAGAGACGACCGCCTCGGCAATCTTTTCATCATTCACATAACGATTGTTGGGCGCGATCATGGTCACTTCAAAACCCTTTTCCAGACCGGCTTTTTTCATGAAATCCTGGGCTTTTTTGAGGTCAAAGCGGGGTTTGAGGGCCGGGTTATGTCCCATGTAGCCTTTGGGGCTTTGCTGGCCGGCCGGGGTGGCAGTGCCTTTCATTATCTTTTGGGCAATACCCTCATTGTTAATGGCATGCACAATGGCCTGACGAACATTAACATCTTTGAATTCGGCCCGGCGCTTCTGGTTCAACTGCACCGTGATAATGCGGCCGCCGGAATAGGTCACCAGTTTAACTTTGGAATCTTTATCGACGCGCTGAAAATCCTGGGGCGGCACCGGTGAAATGAAATCGACATCACCGGAAAGCAGGGCTGCTACCCGGGTGGCATCTTCTTTGATGGGTGTCAGCACGATTTTGGTCACGTTGCCGGGAGAATCCTTGTCCCAGTAATCGGCGAATCTTTCAAAAACATATTTGGCACCCTGTTCCCATTCGACGACTTTGAACGGACCGGTACCGGAGCTGTTTTGCAGCGCAAATGAAGGGCCGACTTTGACGACCGCGTCTTTGGGTTGCCCGGTGGCGTCCGTGCCGCTGTAAAATTTACTGTCCAGCGGAAAGATATAGGTGGCCATGTTGATCAGCAGCGCATAGGGTTTTTTGGTTTTGATATCAACCGTGTGATCATCGACCACGGTGCAGCCGGCAAACGGCTCGAAAAGACCTTTGAAATCTTCACTGTTGTAGAAGCGCTCAAAGGTAAATTTGACGTCTTTGGCGGTAAATGCATTGCCGCTATGAAATTTGACGCCTTTGCGCAGAAAAAAGCGCATGGTCAGGGGATCGATGCGCTCCCAACGCTCGGCCAGGCGAGGTTCAAACTCCATATTCTGGGCATAGCGGACCAGCGGGTCAAACGTCCAGTGTGAATACTGCAGCATCCCCCCGGACAGCTGGACCTGCGGATCCTGGGAGACGGGGCCGGCATCCAGGCCCAATTTCAAGGTCTTGGCGCCTGCGATCGAACCCAGCGAAAATAGCATTAAAACAGCTAAACTAAAGATAACGAATTTTTTCATTACATCCTCCTTTCATTATGTCTTTGCTAGATTTATTGTGAAACCTCCATCTTAAAACAACCAGATCTGCTGGGGTGGCTGATAACATCTCACCCAGACACCATGTATAAAAAATCAGCAAACTAAGGTCAAGGGAGAAAAGTAAAATAGATAGTTGTCTATTAGTATTAATAACTATTTCCTGGCTCTTACGTGAAAGTAGATGAGAAATTTCTTCAGTGTGTAAAACGGATAATTACCTTTTATTTCTCATCTATTTTCACCTTTGGAACAGCGCGGCAAGCCCGCCAAAGGCGGACAGGCCTCAGGCTTCCATCGGTCCGCCGCAGGCGGATTATTCAGAGCGAAGCGTCCGCCTTAGGCAGATAGATTCGTCCTGAAGTGCCTTGCATATGAAAGCCTCCAACTTGCGTAAAATCCAGGTATTACCCTTTTTTATTCCAGGATGTCATTTGAAGAAATTTAGATGTAAGCAGGTGTTATAATCTCTTGCCCAGTCCGATGACATCGTCATCTGAATACCCCAGGCGCCCATAAAACGAGATCACCGCCTGGTTTGACGTGCGGACCTGTAAATTAATTTTGGGACATCCACGTCTTTGAAGCTCACGCTCGACTTTCTCCATCATGCGACGACCAAGTCCTTGGCGCTGAAAATCCGGATCCACCGCCAGATAATAGATCCAACCGCGATGCCCGTCATAGCCGGCCATAACTGTTGCCACGATGCGGCTGTTGATTTTTCCCACAAAAAACAGATCGGCTTGGACCTGACCTTTCATTTCAATATCTTTTTGGGGATCATTTTTTGGGACGACCAGGTTACAGCGATGCCATAAATCGATGACCGCTGATTGATCCGCTGCCCGATAGGATCTGATTTTCAATTCGGCTTTCTCATCGCTGCCTGCAGTGGCCTCTTTTTCTTCAAAAGGGTTGTAGCCCGGCTTGACCACCAGATTCTTTTGGTTCTGAATGATTTCGGGCCGGTAAACCCTCTCAGCCCATTCCTCCGGCGTTACTTCTTCAAATGCGACAGATACCGATTTTTCTTCACAAACGGCAATCTCTGTGACCTTCTTGACGATTTCACGAGCAAGCTGTTTTTTCTGCTCCGCCGATCTTCCGGGATAAAGTTTCACAATTATGTGGGGCATTTATCTTCTCCTTAGTATTAATCAGATGACAGAGTTCAGAGGTCAGAAGACAGATGGTAGAAATAAGAGAAATACTATTGTACCTGACTTTTGTTCTCCGTCCTCTGATCTCTGAACCTAGAACCCTTGAACGCTGAACCTTGAACCTGCCACGGAGATATAGACAAACAGAATTTAAGTCAAGGTGATAAATAGAAGCTGCCTCACGCTTTGACTTATAGACGAAGTTGATTATTTTTATTTTATTTGCTTTAAGAATATGAAATAGTTACCGCAACACTCAGGTGACGATTTCAGGGCGGTCCCTAACTATTATCCAGTTAATTTTCCTTATTTTTCCAGTTCTAAAACCGGCAGATTCGATTTCGGATTGCTGACAAGTATTTCAGGCAGGAGTGGTTCAGATGATATTGGCGGCAGTTGTTTCGATCTTTATTCTGGCACTGATAGCACCTGGGGTGCAGCGGTTGCTGCCCAACAGAGCCGGCTGGGTGCTGAGCATTTTACCGCTGGCACTGACGGTTTTTTTTGCAACTAAAATAGCACAGATCAATGGCGGTCAGATTATCATCGAGTCCCATAACTGGGTTCCCAGCCTGGGGGTAAACCTGTCATTTTATCTGGACGGTCTCAGCCTGGTTTTTTCACTGCTGATATGCGGCATTGGCACCTTGATTGTGATTTACTCCGGCGGGTATCTATCCGGTCATGTCAACCTCGGCCGTTTTTACACCTTCCTACTGTTCTTTAAGGCCTCGATGCTGGGTGTGGTTTTAGCCGGCAATCTCATCAGTCTTTTTGTCTTCTGGGAGCTGACCAGCCTCAGCTCATATTTTCTAATCGGTTTTGACCACCAGCGGGAATCCGCCCGCACGGCTGCCCTGCAGGCGCTTTTGGTTACCGGAACCGGTGGTCTGGCGCTGCTGGCAGGAATGCTCTTAATGGGTTGGGCGACCGGAAGCCTGGAACTCAGCGAGCTGTTGACTCGTGGGGATATGATCCGGGGCAATGTCCTGTATATTCCGATATTGATTCTGGTATTGCTGGGTGCATTCACCAAATCCGCCCAAGTCCCGTTTCACTTCTGGTTGCCATCGGCCATGGAGGGGCCGGCGCCGGTCAGCGCATTTTTGCATTCGGCAACAATGGTCAAAGCCGGTGTCTATTTGTTGCTGCGCTTGAGCCCGGTACTGGGGGGCACCGACATCTGGCAGCTGACACTCACTTTTGTCGGTGCTGCTACGGTGGTGACTGGGGCCCTGATGGCATTGGTTCAAACCGACTTCAAACTTTTGTTGGCTTATTCAACGGTCAATGGTTTGGGCACCCTGGTATTCTTGACAGGGCTCGGCACACCGCTGTCGATCCAGGCTGCCATGGTTTTTCTGGTTGTGCATGCACTTTACAAAGGATCGTTGTTCTTGTCCGCCGGCGTGATCGATCATGAAGCCGGCAGTCGTGATTTAAGCCGGCTTAAAGGTTTATCCCGCCAGATGCCGCTAATAACCTTTGCGGTTGTTCTGGCAGCGGTTTCGATGGCTGGGCTGCCGCCACTGCTGGGTTTTGTCGGCAAAGAGTTGATTTATGAATCTCTCTTATCGATCAACGGATTTCGCTGGTTGTGGGTTGCGGCCGCAATTTTGGCCAATGCCATTTTACTGGCCGCAGCCGGTATTATCATTTTGCGCCCATTTTTTGGCGCTGCCGATAAGCCCCATACCAAAGCGCATCAACTGACACTGAATCTCTGGCTGGGTCCTGTTTTGCCCGCAGTGCTGGGGCTGATTCTGGGACTATTCCCCGATTTGGTCACTCAATCGGCGGTGGCACGTGCGGTTTCTGCGGTCATCGCCCGACCGGTGGACATGCATCTGGCCTTGTGGCACGGATTGACACCCATGCTGGCTCTGAGCGGCCTAACGGTTGCCTGCGGTGTCGTGATTTATCTGATCCATACCGCTGTGCGTCAATTGGCGCAACGAGTGGTCTGGCTGACCGCCCGGGGGCCGGCGGCATGGTATTTCGGCTCGCTTGAAGGTCTAAAGAAACTGGCCGCCTGGCAAACACGCGTGCTGCAAAGCGGTTATCTGCATCACTATGTTCTGGCCATTATTCTAACCACCCTGGCACTGGTCGGATACACGCTTGTCTACAAGGGGGGGGTTCATTTTTCGCTTGAAATTGGCGATATTCGATCCTTTGAGCTGATCGTGGCAATTTTAATGCTGGCGGCTGCTTTTGTAACCGTCTGGGTGCCCTCGCGGATCGGCGCCATCGTTGCCATGGGTGTGATCGGATATGGGCTTGCATTGATATTCGTTGACTTTGGGGCGCCGGACCTGGCGATGACCCAGTTTCTGATTGAGACCATGACGGTAATTCTTTTTGTCTGGGTAATTTACCGATTGCCAAAATTGACAGAGGAATTTGCGCACGTTCACCGGTTGCGCAATGCCCTGGTGGCAATCGCCAGCGGACTGCTGATGTCGGTCTTAGTCCTGGTGGCCCTCAGCGTGCGCGAAGGCTCGCGCCTATCCGGATTTTTCGCGGAAAACAGTTATGTCCTGGCGCACGGCAGGAACATCGTCAATGTCATTATCGTCGATTTTCGTGCGTTGGACACCCTGGGCGAAATTACGGTGCTGGCCCTAGCCGGTGTGGGGGTCTACACACTGCTGAAGCTGAAGCCGGAAGACAGTGAGGCCGTAAAAATGCCTGAGGAAAGTTAAGCCGGTTTGCTGGCCGAAGGTCCTCGTGAGCCGGGATAGCCCAGTTGAGCAGGTTATAAAACTCGAAACGGGCCAACGGGCTAACGGGCAACCGGCTAACATGATGGTTATATGATTTGAATCTTCATTTTAAACTGGGTTAGCTTTTACCCCAGGTAAACGGGTTACAGGTACACACATGCAATCGGTGATTCTAAATACGGCAACGCGAATTTTAATGCCCATGCTGCTGTTGTTTTCAGCATTTATGCTGTTTCGCGGTCATAACCTCCCGGGGGGCGGTTTTATCGGCGGGTTGGTGGCTTCAACCACATTTATCCTTCATAGCTATACCTACGACGTTCAAAGCACGCTGGCGTTGCTGCGCATATCACCGCGAACGCTCCTTGGCGTCGGCTTGCTGCTGGCCTTAGGAAGTGGCTGTGTTTCCCTTATATCCGGAAAGCCCTTTATGACCGGCCGGTGGGGAGAAATTCATATCAGCGCAGAGGAAATCTGGCATCTGGGAACCCCCATTTTTTTTGATCTGGGGGTTTACCTGGTGGTGATCGGGGCGGTTTTGACGATTATTTTAACTCTGGCGGAAGGAGATTAAGGTGGAAATTCTGGCAGCCATTGTTGTAGGAGGGGTATTCGGATGTGGTATTTATTTGCTCATGTCCAGATCCCCGGTGCGCCTGATCATTGGGCTGGTGCTGCTTTCCAATGCCATCAACCTGCTGATTTTCGTGGCTGCCGGTTTGATTCGCGGCAAAGCGCCCCTGATACCGGCGGATGCATTGCGCGGGATTGAAACCACTGCCGACCCGCTGCCCCAGGCTTTAATTTTAACGGCCATTGTTATTTCTTTCGGCGTTTTGGCTTTTGCACTGGTTCTTTTCAGCCGCACCTTTAAGTCAACTGCCGCAACTTCACTCGATGAGATGAAGACGACGGATACATGAAGCTGTTATTGATATTACCGATTCTGATTCCATTGACCACAGCAGCCTTTTGCCTGCTGCTGTGGCGGCACCGGAAGGCTCAGCGTCTGCTGGGTGCGCTGGGGTCTGCCGCCCATCTGTTCGTGGCGCTTTTGTTGCTATGGATGGTCTGGCAGGACGGCATCTTCGCCACCCAGGTGGGCAACTGGCCGGCACCATTTGGTATTACGCTGGTGGCCGATTTGTTGAGCGCCATCATGACGGTGTTGGGTGCCTTGATGGGCTTTGCCGTTGTTATCTATTCCCTGACCAGTATGGACAGAGGGCGGGAGTCATTTGGCTACTATGCCTTTTTCCATTTTTTGCTGATGGGCGTCAGCGGTGTGTTCTTAACCGGGGATCTTTTCAATCTCTACGTCTGGTTTGAGGTGATGTTGATATCGTCTTTCATTCTGCTGGCGTTAGGAGGCGAACGGCACCAATTAGAAGGCGCCATTAAGTACGTGACGCTCAACTTAATTTCTTCGGCCTTGTTTTTAACTGCCCTGGGCATTTTGTACGGGATGCTCGGCACCCTCAACATGGCGGATTTATCCCACCAGATCGGCAATGGTCAACATGCCGGCGTCGTCAGTACCTTGTCCATGCTTTTTCTGGTGGCCTTTGGCATTAAATCCGCTCTATTTCCGTTATTTTTCTGGCTGCCGGCGTCTTATCATACGCCACCTGTGGCAGTTTCGGCCATTTTTGCCGGTTTGCTGACCAAGGTTGGTGTTTATACGTTGATTCGCGTGTTTACACTATTGTTCTCGCAGGACATTGGTTACACACACAATATTATCCTGGTTATTTCCGGCCTGACGATGGTAACGGGTGTGCTAGGCGCCATGACCCAAAATGAGTTTCGCCGGATCCTGTCCTTTCACATCATCAGTCAGGTCGGCTACATGGTTCTGGGTTTGGGGCTGTTTACGCCCCTGGCGTTGGCCGGATCGATTTTTTACATTATGCATCACATCATTGTTAAAACCAATTTGTTTCTGGTCAGTGGCGTGGCGCGCAGGCTACAGGGGTCATATCAACTGGATCGACTCGGCGGCCTTTTCCAGACTGCTCCGGCGCTAACGGCGATTTTTATGATTTCCGCCTTTTCGCTGGCCGGCATCCCGCCCCTGTCAGGATTCTGGGCCAAGCTGATTCTGGTGAAAGCCAGTCTGGATATGACGGGCTATATCATTGCTGCCACTGCTCTGGGCGTGGGGCTCTTAACCCTGTTTTCGATGGCCAAGATCTGGGCAGCGGCTTTCTGGGGCGATACGCCCCATACAGCTGCAAACAGCGCAGAGCAATCCTGGAAAACCTTCAGCCTTGCACAAAAAACTGCCCTGTATCTGCCGATGATCCTGCTGGGTGCGCTAACGTTAACCATCGGACTGATGTCACAGCCTTTTTTCGAGCTGGCCACTCAAGCCGCCGAGCAGCTGCTGAATCCGACCGGATACATTGATGCCGTTTTAGGGGGGAAATAAATTGAAACAGATCAATGTTTTTTTAGGAAATATTTTTCTGCCACTGGTCTGGATGGCGCTGACCGGCGCCTTTACCTTCGCCAATTTTGCCGTCGGCTTTGCCATCAGCACGCTGGCCTTGTGGCTGATCAGCTCTCCGGCGGATATTACCCTGATTGTCTATATAAGCCGTTTCTTTCGCTTTATTGGATTTTTCTTTTTCTTTGTCTGGGAGCTGCTGGTAGCCAATTTGCGGGTGGCTTATGAAGTTCTAACCCCGGGCTTTCAGATGCGGGCGGCGATCATCGCGTTACCACTGGATGCGAAATCCGATCTGGAAATTACAGTTCTGGCCAACCTGATTACATTGACACCGGGCACCCTCAGTCTGGATGTTTCCCCGGATCGTAAAACACTTTATATTCATGCCATGCACGTACACGACGTGGAGCAATTCAAGCAGGATATTAAGCTGCGCATGGAGCGGCGGGTTATGGAGGTGTTTAAATGATTCTGCAGGCGACCATTCAATTCATTGTTTTCCCGCTGTTGAGCTTAACCCTTGTGCTGGGCTTTATTCGTCTGCTTCTGGGGCCGACGTTGCCGGATCGTATCATTGCCTTTGAGTTAATATCGATTAACGCCGCCGGTATCATCGTGGTGTCAGCCATCACCACCAACCAGGCGGTTTTGCTGGATGTGGCCAGTGCCTGGGCCATTATATCTTTTTTAAGCGTGATTGCCTTTTCTTATTATATTGAAAAATGGAGGGGCCGGCCATGAGTGAGATTCTGATATCCGCATTGCTTGTCATCGGCGCCTTCTTCATGCTGGTCGCCGGTCTGGGTATGCTGCGCATGCCGGATCTGTTTTTACGAATGTCCTGCAGCACTAAAGCAGCCACCATCGGTGTCGGTACCTTAATGTTTGCCCTGGCGCTGTATTTCGAGGATCTGGGGGTGGCCACCCGTGCGCTGGCAACCATTTGCTTTATATTTCTGACAGCACCGGTGGGGGCGCATCGGATTGGCCGCATTGCCTATCTGGTAGGTGTGCAGCTCTGGAAAGGGACGATTACAGATGAGCTTAAGGGGGTGTATCCGACCGACGCCTGTGTGCCTTTTGGCCAGGAGTGTACGATTCCCAATATGGACGCGTCCGAAGTTAGCACGGATATCGAGGAAGGCCCGAAGTAAAAAAGAAAAACCTGTCCGTCTTAAATTCTTTTGACAGCCGCTATGATCGCTTCCACTGCCGATTCAATGGGCATTTTGCCGGTATTAATGATTAGATCATAATTTTCAGGATCGGATATGTCCGCGTCGTAGGATTTTCTGACAAACGCTCCCCGCTTTGCTTCTCTTCTGATCACACGCCGTCTGGCCTCTTCCTCTTTGATACCATAGGTACGCACAACATTCTGTATGCGAATTTCCAGCGGTGCGATCACGCGAGCACTGAATCTTTCCTCCGGCGGCAAAATAAAATTGGCACCTCTGCCAATGATGACCGCACGGCCATGTTGTGCAATCGTGTTGATCACCTTTAAGAGGTGCTCCATATAGATACCGGGATAGAGGTATTGGTTTTTATAAAGGGAGGCAATAAAATCATCTATTCCGGAAAGGCGCTCCTTTTCAATCGTATCGATGACGCTGGCCCGTATTTTAGCACTTTTAGCGATGTCTCGAATAATATCCTGATGAAAATAATCAAACCCCAACCGTTCGGCCGCTTTCTGGGCAACGAGACTGCCGCCGCTACCCGGTTCCATACTCAAAGTAATCACCGAAATGCGCACCTCCGGTTTTTGGTCCGCTTTGGGGGCAGGGATTTCCCATTTTCTGATTTGTTGTTTTACAAACTGTTCAACGGATTGTTCTTTTTTGGCCATTATTTTAGCTTCCCTCGTCTCTTTCCATGACCACATCGTTTTTGGGGTTATTTACGGGTCGTCGATTTCATGTAGTGTTCGATCAGTTTCTGTTCATCAGCTGAAGTGATTTCATCGGGTAGTCTTTTTTCTGCCAGCGCGATGGCAGAATCGATAAGCTCGGAGCGAATTAGAGTTCTGGCCTCCACGATCTGATTTCGGATCTTACGCTGGGCGCCTTCGAGCAGCATCCGGCTTTCCTCTTGGGCCTTTTCAATGATTTGCTGTTTTTTCCTTTCACCGTCTTTAATGATTCTTTCTTTGATCTGTTCGAATCGATCGGTGCTTTCATTCAATATATTCGTTGCTTCTTGAACTTTTTCGGCCGCGGCTTCTTTTTGCTGTTCAAATTTTTTAATCTGGTAATCGATCTCTTCGCGGCGGTTTGCCAAGAAGTCTTTGATCGGTTTGCGGCCAAACTTAAACAGAACAATGGCGATGATCGCAAAATTTAGCCATCGCATGACCAGATCAAATAAGGGGCGCCAGTCCTCGGTGTTTTCGGCTGCCAGCGCATCGGGACAGCACACCATCAGTGCTGTCATAACGACAAACACATAGCCGCTATAAGAAACAATTTGTCTTTTGGACATCATGATTCCTGACTCCGATGCAAAACCGTGGCTATAATCTGTTTTGACAGGTCTTCGGCCTCCATCTGGACCCGCTTCCGGGCGGTTGCAATCTGGAGATCGACTTCCTTTTCAGTCTCGATCTTCATGGCGTTTATCTCTTCCCGGGTAGATGCGATGATATCCGTCGCCTGCTGCTGGCCTTTGGCCGTCAGTTGCAGCCTTTGCTGGGAGGCCTCATTTCTGACATCATTTTCGTGCGCCTGTATCTGATCGGTCAGCTTTTCATATTCGCTGTGCGCATTGTCGATATCCAGCTGGATCTGGTCAATGTGTGATTTTCTTTCATCCATGACCTGGCGCAGCGGACGAAACATAATTCGGTTGATAATAAACAGAAAAATCAGAAAAGAGATCACCTGAACGATTAATGTTTCGTTGATACTGATAAGCGCAATATTGCTGACAATCTCCATGTTTCGTTTTCCACTCGGTGCGGTTAGATTTGTGACATGTTGGTCTTAATAGACCACAAATAAAAGTAACAGCGCGACAACCAATGAATAAATGCCGGTTGATTCGGAGACTGCCTGCCCCACCAGCATGGTCCTTGTCAGCAAGCCGGCTTCTTTGGGATTTTTTCCGATGGCCTCACACGCTTTGGCTGCAACCATGCCCTGACCGACACCCGGTCCGATGGCACCCAATCCCATGGCCAGACCAGCACCGATAAATGCTGCTGCTTTTACAATTTCTGCTCCTTCGATTGCCATTTTTTCCTCCTTATGTAAGATGTCCCGCAAGATGAAAATGAATTGGATTCTTATTTTAAGTTTTTCTAATTAGACAGGATTAACCCGCCTGCGCGCAGGCCTCGGCGAGGCAGGCAGGGTTTTCCTTTTAAACAACAAATATCAATACCAGGCTGATGACCATTGAATAAATAGCCGTTGACTGTGAAACCGCCTGGCCGACCAACATGATTCGCATCAGATCGTTGGTGTGCTCCACATTACGGGCCACCCATCGCACCGCGCCTTCGGCGGCCATACCGTTGCCGATGCCGGGCCCGATTCCACCGAGTCCCATGCAAAGCCCGGCCCCCAGAAGTGCCATGGGGGTCATCAGTAGGCCGGACTCGGGAAACGTTTTAAACATCAATATAAAGCTGATGAGCAGGCCGAAAATCGATGGTGTTTGCGCAACTGCTTGGCCAATCAACATCAGGGTGGTAACATTGGTGACTGTCTGCGGTGTTCGTGCGATGCCCTCACAGCTGGCCCCGGCGGCCAGACCGCCGCCGTAACCCGAACCGATAGCCGCCAGACCTGTGCTCAAACCGGCGCCCACCAGGGCCGCCCAAGTGGGCGTCACTGCCGCGCCGCCGAATTTGATGAAAATGAGCATCAGCGCCACCACCATGGCAAAAATCGCCGGTGTCTGGCAAACCGCCGAGCCGATGAGCATATTGGTCGTCAATTGCGAGCCGGCTTCAGGTTGCCGTGATAATCCAAAACAGGCCTCGCCGCCCGGATTGCCGGCTCCGATGCCCGATCCGATCGCACCAAAACCCATACAAAGCCCAGCACCCAGATACGCAGCGGCATCTAACAGGCCGGGGCTGGGCGGTTTTACGAACAGCAGTAAAATGGTGATCACAAGGGCAAAAATCGAGGCCGACTCGGCGATGGCCTGACCGACCAGCATGTTTTTGAAAATATCACCGGATATCTTGGGATTGCGTGAGGCAGCCAAATTGGCCTTGGCAGCCGTATAACCCTGTCCAACTGCCGCGCCAATTGCACCAAGACCCATGGCGATGCCACCACCACCATAGGCCGCTATTTTAACTACCGTTTCGACTTCAAATCCCATCTGTTATTTCACCTGAACCGAGATATAAACCACTGTAAGCATGGTAAATACGAACGCTTGGATTGTGCCGACAAAAAGACCGAAAAAAGCATATAAAAAAGGCGGCAGCACAAGACTGAACGTCAGATAAGAAACCACCAGAATAATAATTGATCCCCCCAGGATGTTGCCAAACAAACGGAAGGAAATTGATACAATTTTGGCTAGTTCACCAATTAGATTCAACGGCATCATAAAGAAAATCGGCTGGAAATATTCCTTGCTGTACGCCTTGAATCCTTTGGTTTTGATACCGGCGTAATGGGCAATAAAAAAGCCGATCAGTCCCAGCCCGAGGGTTGTGTTTAGGTCTCGGGTCGGCTCATCCAAGTAAGGAATGATGCCAAGCCAATTGGAAAGCAGCAGGAACATGAACAGAGCGCAAACCAGGGGCGCGTATTTTTGAGCCAACTCTTTACCAAGTGCGTCTTCGGTGAGGTCGTATAAGAGAGATACAATCAGTTCCCCCAGCGCCTGTACGGGACGGGGAAGTATGCTTCTTTTACGGCGGGCAAAAAGACCGAGCAAAATCAATAAGCCAAAGACGAGCCAGGTCATGACGATCACCTTCAGATTTATAGTGATGTCATAACCAAAAAAGGGAATGATCAATTGTGACAATCTGCCAATTTCGCCCATAACGGTAACGTCTAAACTTGTTTTCCACGCAGGGTAGGAATTTGGGTTAGCAGGTGATCCGCCAAAATGACCAACTGTATCATAAATACGCCCACGACAGCAGCCACCAAATTGAACTGTTCGAATTTTACGGCCGCGATCAGAGGGATCGCCAACAAAAGATATCTGAATATGATCGAGCCCAAGGAAATCGAAAAAATCTGACGTTTTGACCGGCCGAATTTCATGGCGATGGATTTGGCCATTAAGATGAAATTCAGTACGCTGAAAAGAGTGCCGAGAATCAATCCTTTGCCCACCGGTTTATGGCCCGCCAAAATAAAAACCAGCCCAACTATGATGGATATCCACAATGCCCGTTGGATGATTTTTTTTTGTATTTGTTTAACGGCTTCCATTGTTTGAATCGTTATTGTTTTGCGGCTGGTCGTTAAGGGTTTGTAAAATCTGGCGATAAACGGTGACCGCACCCCCGATAACACCTAATATTATAAAGATGGTGATAAAGATACCTCTGGTACCCAACCATTTGTCGAGATAGAACCCGATAAAAAAGCAGAAAAGTATACAGCCGGCCATCGTCAGGCCGATTTGCATGACGACCGAAAGGTTCTCGGCCCAGACACGATTTTTTTTATAGTTGAAAACCATTATGCAGTTTTAAAACGTTTTCGATTACCATAGCAACAAAATCTTTGCAAGCAGTTTCCCTTCGTTCCGATTGCGTAAAACCGAACTTGACAGTTGCACGCGGGTTCCTATAATCAGTATGTCATCTGTATTGAAAATCAATTGCATTTCAACACCTTTGGCGTGAAAGGAGTATAAAAATGGCGGTCATCACCATCAGCAAGGAATTTGGGTGCGATGCGGGAAAAATCGCCGCGGTTGCCGCCCAAAAATTAGGATATGACCATATCGGCAAAAAGCTGACCGCCGAAATTGCCAAAGACCTGAACCTGTCGGAAGCCGAGGTTGAAACCTTCAAACAGACTTCGCAATCCCGAATCATTCGGCTGATGGATCGCTATACCTGCACGCTGGTTCAAAAAGTGGTTGATCGCGAACACGGTTGTCTGGATGATGCCAACTATTTTGAAAGCACCAAGAATCTGGTTGAGAACTTATACGATGCCGGCAACGTCATAATTCTTGGATGGGGCGGGCAATGCATTTTGCGCGGCAAGCCCAACACCTTGCATGTTCGCCTGACCAAAGATATGGACTTGAAAATTGAGAGTATCATGCAGGAATATGACCTCAATCGTCTGGCTGCCAAAAAATTAATTGAAAGGGAAGAAAAAGATTCCAGTGCCTACGTCAAACACTATTTCAATGAGGACTGGAATGATGCGCGTCTGTACGATCTGATCATCGATATGGGCAAGCAATCGGTGGAACAGGCAGTTGAAATTATCTGTAATAACGTTAACAACTGATTTGATATCAAAAGAATAGCAAAGCGTTTTTAATTTTCAAAGGACACCTACTTGCGTGCTCCGTATTTGTTGATTTGTTTTAGCGTATGCCGCGACTTTCTTCATCATAACTCTCAGGAGGACATCAAACATGGGAAAGAGCTTAAAAACCGTTGCCGTAATATTAGGCTTTATGCTTCTGGGCGCTGGTTACGCCAGTGCAAATTCCCAACCGCCTGCCGTGGGCGGGGTGCTACCGAATTTTTCCCTTTCGGTACCCAAAAATAGTGATCACCAGAGATATCTGGGGATCACCGGCAAAGAAGCCTTTTCCATTCCAGAAATAAAAGCTGATGTTGTTATCATCCAAATCTTTAGTATGTACTGACCTTTCTGTCAGAGGGAGGCTCCCTCTATCAATGAAATGTTTCAAAAAATCGAAAGTGATGAATATTTGAAAGGCAGGGTCAAACTGCTGGGTATCGGAGCTGGCAACTCTTCCTTTGAGGTCGGCTATTTTAAAAAGACTTATAATATTCCATTTCCCCTTTTCCCGGACGGCAATTTTGCAATTCACAAAATAATCGGTGAAGTTCGAACGCCATTTTTTATTTGCATCCGGATAAACAACGACGGCAGCCACAAAGTCTTTTATTCCAAAGTGGGTGGCGGCAAAGATCCCGATCAACTCTTGCAAAGATTGCTCAAGGATTCGGGTTTGAAGTGAGGAGGTGATCGAATTGAAAATGCGTCTAATAATATCGATTCTCACATGCATGATCGTGTGCCTCAGCATGGCAACCGCATACAGTGCCTCAGAGGCATTTAAAGAAAATATCTATAATCCGGGCGAATTAAAGCCCATTGACAGTAAATTAAAAGTTAAAGTTGGCGATATTGCGCCGGATTTTACGTTGCCGGCAGTATCAGGCGACGACGTTACCTTGAGCCAATATCGCGGCAAAAAACATGTGGTCATGTCCTTTGTGCCGGCAGCTTGGACACCGGTGTGCTCTGATCAGTGGCCGGGATACAACATTGTGCGGCAAATGTTTGATGAAAATGATGCTGTTTTGCTGGGTATTACGGTGGACAATATCCCCACCCTTTATGCCTGGACAAAGCAGATGGGTGACCTGTGGTTTCCGGTTCTCTCTGACTTTTGGCCCCATGGCGCAGTAGCCGAAAAATATGGTGTGTTGCGGTCCAATGGTGTCTCAGAGCGGGCATTGATATTTATCGATAAAAAAGGGGTCATTCGTGATATCCAGGTTTCAGATATCAATGTCAGACCCGATCTGGCACAGTGTGCGGCGACTTTGGAAAAAATGGATAAACTTTGGTAATGGCGTCAATCAGGATGATATTGATGAAACCAATTGAACGTAGGCACATTCTTAAGGCAATCCTGTTTTTGGTATTGTTAATATCGATCCAAACCAATGCGAGCGCAGCTGTTACGGTTGAAAAAATTTCCGAAGCCGCCCTGGATGAATTGATCTATTCTGGCCAGAAAAAAAAGGTGATTACCTTTATGGCGGCCTGGTGCGGACCCTGTATCGACGAGTTGCCGACCTTAAACAAACTACACCAAAAGTATAAGGCGCGGGGATTAACACTCATTGGTGTCAGTATTGATTTAGAGGGGCCGCAAGCAATGCAGCCGATCATAGACAAGCTGAAGGTGGATTTCCCGGTTTACTGGTATGGAGAAAACGCTATTCAAAAATATTCCGTATTTGCCATCCCCATGCTATTTTGGGTGCAGGATGGAAAGATCGTCGAAAAACTAGGGGGAAGACGGTCTGAAAAGGAGCTAGACAAGAGGATCCGGCAATTTCTAAAGCGATAATCGTGCATTATGCATTATGCGTTACGTGTTGCGAGTTGCTAGTTGCGCGTTTTTTGGCAAAGCTACCTGCAAACACTCATTCTAAATTTCTATTATCTAACCTGCAACTGCCCTTCAAAATCTATTGATATATTTCACCTGACCGGTTCCTTACCGCCACGAGCCTGCCGTATTGCCGCCACTACCTGATTAACCGTATAAAAATCGCTTTTAAATACTGTTTGGCCATCGGGTGCGAAAACCACCAACAAGGGGACAGTTAGGCTGCCAACGACTTTGAGTTTGATTTTGCCGGCCGGGTTGTTGCCGGTAATGTCGACTTTCATCGGGATGACACTTTCCTTTGACAGGGCATTGATTACCTGGCGATTGTGAAGAACGCTCTCCTCAAGGGCCTTGCAGTTCAAGCACCATTCGGCCGTAAAATCCATCACCACCACCTTTTTGTTTTTGAGGGCTTCTTCAAAACGTTCGGGAGTATAATGGATCCAATCAATGGGCCCCTTGTCCGCGAGTCGCACCGCACCCCAGAGCGGCAAGGCAATCAAAATGAGGCCCAGGCCGACAAAAATTATTTTAATTGCTTTTTGAGAAGCCAGTTGCAGCGTCCTTATGGCCAGCCAGGCGCCTCCGGCCGCTATCAGAACCATTACCGGCCACCAGAACATTTTGCTCGGCGGATTGGGGGGTGAACTCAGCAGGGCGCTGATCCCGACACCGATAAAATAGGCGGCTGCAGCCAGCATAAACAGTCCCATAACTTGCTTGATGAGCTCACTGGCCGGCCCGGTTTTGGGCATGCGATTGACCAGATTGGGAACCGCTGAGAGCACCAAATACGGCAGGGCCATCCCGGCACCGATGGCTGTAAAGGTGGATAGTGTTATCAACGGTGCCTGCGTAGCGGCCCAGGCCGCGGCTGCGCCCATAAAAGGCGCCGTGCAGGGTGTCGATAAGATCGCGGCCAGGATGCCTAGTGCGAAGGATCCCTTCAGGCTGTCATGCTGGGGATTGATCATGTAGATTGATTGCGGCAGGCGCACTGAAAAATAGCCGAACATCCCCACTGCCATGATTGCGATGACGGCACCTACAATGATGGTAAACAGCGGATATTGGAACAATTGATTGGTGGCGGTAAAGTCACTGACCAGTGCGATCAGGATACCCAGGCCGGCCCAAAACGCCAACACGCCTAGCGACATGATAACTCCTAGCAAAAAACACCTGCGACGGTCCTCGGCAGCATGAGACAGACTGATAATTTTAATCGGGATCAACGGCAGGACACAGGGCGTCAAATTCAGCAGCATACCGCCGAAAGCGGCTACAATCAGCAGCATTATCAGCCCGAACCCCGACCTAGGGTTGACTGAAAATTTCCAACCAAACAAGCTAAAACTGACCCCACCCGCCTCCGAAGCACCAGTGTCGATCGCCAGATCGGAAAAAAGCTCGCTATTGACACGGGTGACAGGCGTTCCAGAATCAACCACGGACAGGGTTGGGTTCAAGCGCTTTTTTTCCGGAAATAGGCAATAGCGGTCAGAACAGGCTTGATATTCGACCTGGATATCCAAATTGATTGTTCCCATTGCGATCTGCTCAGCTAAATTGATCGAAAGGGTCACCACCGTGCGGCTGTCAAACGACATCAGGTCGCCGCTGGCGTAGTCCACTTTGAAAGGTTTGGCCTGTGGGAATCGGGCGCTTGCAATGGTCACACCGTTGGTTGCTGTCAAAACCTGAACTTTGGTGGGATAGGGTTTGAAATCCTCAAAGGGCTGGATTTGACTGGCGTCAGCATTTATGTGAAATCCATCTTTAATATCAAATATAATCGCCAGCGACACCGTATCACCAGGACGCGCCTGGTCCACTGACCAGGCGGTTTGCAGCTGAACCACATCTGCGACCGGTGCACCTGAATCCTGCAGCAAATTGCCGCCATCTTTCTGGTCTGTGGCACCCGCAGTCAGCGGCACCACGGTCATCAGGAGCAGCCCTATACTGAATGTCAACATTATTCGTTTCATATGGTTGATTATCGTTACAAAGGTTCCATTAAAATAAAGGTGTCAGGTGTCGGGTGTCAGGCCTTCGGTGGCCTGTTATAAGCCTTTATAGCCTATTAGTTATAACGGTTGCATGTCTGCTTTGCTGCCTGATATCAGTCGCAGGTTCCCTGACACCATAATCCTGATACCGGATCACCAAAGGCGGGGCTTTTGAATACTGACACCCGAAACCTGACACCTGACCTACTGAAGCTTTAGCTGAATGCCGCTTTTAAATCCCATCTCCTGGGCCTTGATATCCAGATGTAAGCTGGCTACAAATTCCAAAGGTGGATAAATTATGCGACTTGTTTGTCGCTGGTCAATGGCCTTCAGGTATGTTTTGCAGTTGTCGCAAACATCGATGCGATAATTTTTATCTTTTTCACTAAAATAATAATGCAACGATTTGTTGTCTCTATTCTCACAAAATGGGCAATAGATTCTCTGTGCCGCCCATTGATGCCAGCAAAAGCCACAAAATAGAGCGCGTTGGCCTTCATCATCAAACAGCGATAACCCCGGGGAGCTGCCGCATACAGGACAAAATCCTTTATCCCACGGGTCGTCTGAGTCCAGATAAGATGCCAGCTGCTGGGCACATTGAACAACAGAGGGTTTGATGCTGTTGTAAGCCATAAAGGCCAGGACTTTTTTTTCAACGCCCATGTCCTTTTCGATCTGTTTAAAATAAGCATCTTCCGCATTGAGCAGGGCCGCGAACACGGGGTGCGGATCCAATTTGCCGTCATCTATGGCATCTACGATGGCATGGGCGGCAGCTGCCATCTCGTTGTTGGTCGTTTCAGCAATCTGGCAGAGCTGTCTTAATAAGGCAGTTGCAGAATCCTGGTCGACGACAAACTCTGATATCCCAATCAGCGAAAATTTTTCCTTTTTTTTAAGGGCCAGGGTTTCCTCGCTGATCTCGAGAGGATCTATATTGATTTGACTTTTGGAATCCTCCTGGGCCACAAAAATTTTTTCGTAAAAATTCAAAAGATCTGAATAGGTCGGTCGCAGTTTTTTGAGGGCGGCAACTGCCTGCTGTACTTGTTGGGAGGTGATGGCCAAATCAACTGTCATGTGTTCTCCTATATGTATCAGTTTTCAGTTGTCAGGTGTCAGGTGTCAGAGAATGTCGACACAATGCGGATTCTGATAATTCTCAACTTCATCAGGTTCGTCATCCTGAAACCGAAACCTGACACCTGAAACCATAAAAATAAAACCTAAAAAGAGCCTATCATACCTTATTGAAATTAAAAAGGGGAGGCGGTAAAACCGTCTCCCCTCTTTGTTGTGTGGTTGGTTCGAGTTGATTTAAACGATGTGCGGCATCAAATTTTTCAATGGCCGCAACATGCGCCTCAACGCTACCTGTCGTGAAATGCCGGCGCCCGAATGAGACGCCACCGCATTCTCATGATATAGGTTTGGATCATAGGCGACCATAAAAATGGCGCGAATGTCGTCCGGATCCAGCAGCATGGCCTCCCGGTGGGTTCTTTTGAGCACCGCTAGCCGGCTTTTGGCCAGATCCAGCATCTCGGCGCGTTCCCCAAAGTTCATGGTACCCGTCGGGCAAGTCTTGACGCAGGCCGGCAGCATTCCGGCGGCCACCCGATCAAAACACATATCGCATTTGGCCAGAGTGCCATCGGGGGCCTGGCGCGGGATGTTATAGGGGCAGGACTCGATGATTTCAGCTGCATCCAGGTTTTTGGTTGCTGCCGTATAAATCACCGCCCCGGATGGCTCATCATAATAGATGGCAGCCGGATCTCCGGCAGTCTCCAGGCAGGGTGCCTCAAGGCAGTGGCGGCATTGGTCCGGGAAAAACAGCCACCTCAGCTGCCCGCCGATGACCGCCTCATTCATTCTTACCAGTTTGTAAGTGTCAAAGGAGAGATCGGCCGGATTCTGGTAAGTCCCGCGATTTTCAGTTTCTTCTGCAGGCAGATCGTGCCACTGCTTGCAGGCCACCTGACAGCCCCTGCAGGCCGTACATAGTGTGGTATCGATAAAAAATGACTTACTCATGCGATCACCTCCTTCTATACCTTCTGTATGTTGACCATAAAGGCCTTGGTTTCGGGTATGCGGGTATTGGGATCACCGGTGGAAGGCGTCAGCAGATTGGCGCTTTCTTCCTTGCCGCTGTCCGGCTTTTGCCATCCGAAACACCACGGGAAGCCCACCTGATGGACTTCAGCACCCAGTTGACCGGCTACCTTCAGCGGTTTGAACCGCTTGGTAACAATGGCTGTGCACTCCAATTGCCCCCGGGCCGAGGTGGCCAGAACCCGCTCGCCGTTTTTAATGCCCTTGAGGGCAGCCAGTTCTTCGCTAATTTCCACAAAGACCTGGGGCTGCATCTCCAGCAACCAGGGCTGATTGCGGGTCATGACACCGGTTTGCCAGTGTTCCACCACCCGGTAGGTGGTGCCCACAAACGGAAACCTTGGGTCACAGGTTTTATACACATCCGCTTCAGTCCCATAAACTGCTGCCGTGGGGTTGGTATAAGTGGAGCTCATAAAGTTTTTCTCCACCGGGCACTCCATCGGTTCGTAGTGTTCCGGCAGTGGGCCGTCAGCGCGGCCGGGTCCGAATATCTGGCCGTGGCCGTGTTTGCGCATGATAAAGGCATGCCGGGCTTTGGGATTGGGGTTTTCAAAGCTGCCCAATGGCGGCCAGCCGCCATCCGGGACATCTCCGCCGGACCATTTGGCGCCGTCCCATTTAATGACCCAGTGTGATTTGTCCCAGGGTTGTCCTTTCAGATCCACCGAGGCGCGGTTGTATATGATGCGCCGGTTGACCGGCCAGCACCAGGAAAACTCCGGATACAGCCCAATATTGTTGGAGGCATCTTTGGTACTGCGGCGCGCGGCCATGTTGCCCTTTTCGGTGTAGCTGTTGCAATACAGCCAGTTGCCCGATGAGGTCGAACCGTCAGCCTGCAAAAAGGCAAAGCTGGGGACCAGCGATCCCTTCTTAAAGGCTTTGCCCTTGACCGTCACATCTTTTAGAAAATAGCCGTTGATTTCCTTGGCCACCGCATGGGGGTCGTATTTTCCTTTGGACAGGTAATCCCATTTCAAATTGTGGATCGGCTCAGGAAAGGTGCCGCCATCTTTGTACTGGGCTTTGATTTTATTGCCCAGATCCATGATGATTTGGCCGTCGGGTCGGCTGCGACCGAGGGGCGCGGGGCCTTCATAGCGCCATTGACTCCAGCGCCCGCTGTTGGTAACGCTGCCCTCTTTTTCAATTGAGACCGCCGCAGGCAGGAAAAACACCTCGGTTTTGATTTTGGTGGGATCCTCACCCGGGCCGCGCCAGAAAGAACCGGTCTCGTTGTCAAAAATGTTGACATTGACCATCCAGTCCAGGTTTTTCAAAGCTGCGCGGGTTTTACCGGCATGGGCACCGCTGCAGGCCGGGTTCTGGCCCCAGGCGAAAAAGCCCTTAAAAGTGCCTTTGTACATTTCATCGAACAAATCCAACCATGAATAATGCTTGCCGTCATCGACTTTTGGCAGCCAGTCATAGCCATAATCATTCTTTGGGACAGCGTTGTCGCCGAAAAACGATTTGAGCAGACTGATGGAATACTTGGGATAATTTTGCCACCAGTTGGCCGACAGCGGGTCCTGGCTCTTGGGCGTCCATTTTTGGTTATAGGCCGCCAGAGAAAAGTTGGATGCCCGCGGGGTTTTCAGATAGCCAGGCCAGATGTGCCACAGCAGGCAATGGTCGGTGGAGCCCTGAACATTGGACTCACCGCGCAAAGCATTGACCCCGCCGCCGGCGACACCCATGTTGCCCAGCAGCAGCTGTATGATGGCCATGGTGCGGATATTCTGGGTGCCCACTGTGTGCTGGGTCCAGCCCATGGCGTACATGATGGTTCCGGCTCTGCCCCTGGCGCCGGTGGCGCCGTAGGTTTCATAAATTTTCTTCAGATCGGCCTGGGGCGTGCCGCTGATTTTAGAAACCAGTGCGATATTATAGCGATCGAAATGCCTTTTTAAAATCTGAAACACACAGCGCGGATGCTGTAAGGTGCGATCCTTTTTGGGAACCCCGTTGGCATCCATCTCAAAAGCCCACTTTTTCTTGTCATACGTTCGGGTCTGCTTGTTGTAACCGGCAAACATGCCGTCATCAAAAGAGTAGTCTTTGCCGACGATAAACGGCGCATTGGTGTAAGCTGCGACATACTCCTTATTATAAAGTTTGTTTTCGAGAATGTACTTGATCATGCCGCCGAGGATGGCAATATCGGTTCCCGCACGCATGGGTGCATACATATCCGCCCGTGCCGAGGTGCGGGTAAAACGTGGATCGACGCTGATAAGTTGAGCGCCGTTTTTCTGGGCCTCGTTGACATATTTAAAGGATATGGGATGGTTCTCGGCAGCATTGCTGCCCATGATCATAATGCAATCACTGTTTTTAATATCAATCCAGTGATTGGTCATCGCGCCGCGTCCGAACGACTCTGCCAGAGCCGCAACAGTGGCGCTATGTCAGATACGGGCCTGATGTTCGATATAGACCAACCCAATCGCGCGCATCAACGCCTGATATGTCCAGCACTCTTCATTATCCAGAGCGGCTGAACCTACCGAGGCAATGCCCATGGTTCGATTGACGACCTGGCCTTTGGCATTGCGGGCCTCAAAGGTGGCATCACGCGTGGCTTTTACCTTCTGGGCAATCTTTGTCAGCGCCCAATCCCAGTCAACTTTTTTCCATTCTTTGGAATAGGGGGCCCGGTACATCGGCTGGGTGATCCGCTGGTCGTTTTCAGCAAGCTGCCGCAGGGCCGCTCCCTTGGAGCACAGCGTTCCGCGATTGATCACATGGCCCGGGTCACCTTCAACATTGATGGCGCGCTTTTTACCGGTTGTAGCGGTATGCACAATGGCACCGCAGCCCACCGCGCAGTAGGGACAGATGGTGGTGGTCTCCTTGGCATCCTGGATCTGGAGCGCTCTGGCTTCGGCCTTGGCGGGCGCCATCATCCCCCCCTTGCCGGCGCAACTGCTTAAGGCCAGACCGGCGGCTGCCGCTCCTGAGATCTGGATGAACTCCCGTCGGTTTATCTTCATAAGAGCTCCTCCTTTCTTTTGTTAACCGTTAATGATTAATAATCAATATGCGCTCTGTGAATTACTAGCGGCGTTGCCGGTAATCAAAAGCCAACGAAACCTTAAAACGGCTATTACTTCTCTTGGTGTAACAGCCCATAATGTCGAAAACCGCCTGCTTTAGTCGCTGATAAGTAGGTGCTTGTTCAATTTTAAAAAATTTTTCAAAAGGTTAGCTGCTATTGGAAAAGATCATATGTTCATGTAGAGGTGTAAGTGTATCTGTTGCAACGAGATATCGGTTCGGGAGCTATTAAGCGTATTTTGCTGCTACGCCTGCTTGTAACAGAATACCGAACAGATTTATGCTTGAGATGAGAAAATTGCAAACTAGGCAATTCAAAATTCTAATACCGTTTTATGAAAAACGTGTCAAGATGGAATCCAACAAACGATGATGGTTCAGTTAAAAACCAACGAGCATCCACCATGAGTTGTAGCCAAAATGCCCAAATGAGACCATAATCCCTCAGGTTGACTTATTAGCTAAGTTGATTTAAGAACCTAAACTTTCAACCAATTTTATTTTGCTTATTTTTTGGATTTCAGCTAAACTAATAATTTATAGTCTTGATCAAACCTCTGAAATTCCTTTAAGGAGAGCTATATGGAAAAATATTTATTTACCTCCGAATCCGTGACGGAAGGCCATCCAGATAAAGTCGCCGATGCCATATCAGATTCTGTTCTGGATGCAATTATGGCTCAAGATAAAAACTGCCGGGTCGCCTGCGAAACCCTTGTGACCACAGGGCTGGCTTTTATTTCCGGTGAAATTACCACCGACTGTTATGTCGATATGCCGCAGATCGTAAGGGATACCATTCGTGATATCGGGTATTGCTCATCCCAGATGGGGTTTGACTGCCAGACCTGCTCGGTGATTACCAGCATCGACCGCCAATCGCCGGACATTGCTCAGGGCGTCAACACCGGCGAGGGTTTACATAAAGAACAGGGCGCCGGAGATCAGGGCTTGATGTTCGGATTTGCCAGCGATGAAACACCGGAACTGATGCCGATGCCGATTTCATACGCACATAAATTGTGCAATCGTCTGGCCACAGTCCGCAAAAACGGTGCCCTGGATTTTTTAAGACCCGACGGTAAATCCCAGGTCACTATTGAATATGAAAACGGGACGCCCAAACGGGTGGATACGGTGGTGGTGTCTGCGCAGCATAAACCGGATGTGTCCTATGACGATTTAAAAGATGCCATTATCGAGGAAGTCATCAAAAAAGTTATCCCGCAGGAAATGACCGACGGGGATACCCGCTATTTCATTAATCCGACCGGGCGATTTGTGATCGGCGGTCCGATGGGAGACTGCGGTTTGACGGGTCGCAAAATCATCGTGGATACCTATGGCGGCCAGGGCAGCCATGGCGGCGGCTGCTTTTCAGGCAAAGACCCATCCAAGGTGGATCGCAGCGCCTCCTATATGGGGCGCCATATTGCCAAAAATATTGTTGCGGCAGGTTTGGCGAAAAAATGTGAAATTCAGGTGGCCTATGCCATCGGTGTGGCCCAACCCGTATCCGTAATGGTTGATCTGATGGGTACCGGCGTGATTCCCAAATCGAGGGTGGAGGAAATCGTCTCTGAGGTGTTTGATTTGAGACCGGCAGCTATTATCGAGCATCTGGATTTATTACGACCTATTTACCGCAAGACAGCAGCCTATGGCCACTTTGGCCGCAGCGAGCCTGAGTTTTCATGGGAAAAAACCGATATGGCCGAGATCTTAAAAGAAAAGGCGGGTCTGTAGAGCGCTGCTGTCCCACAAAACTTGGCTATGCCATGCGTTATCTGACTACGATTACCGCCTCTCGGTGTAAAATCTAAGCCTGGCTCTCGGGTCAGGAAACTTCTGAAGGAGAAAGATTGCTGATGAAATATGATGTTAAGGATATCAAGTATGCCAAAGACGGTGCCCTGCGAATTGAGTGGGCCAATCAGAACATGCCGGTTTTAAACCGCATTCGAAAACGATTTGAAAAAGAAAAACCGCTCAAAGGGGTGCGCCTGGCCGCATGTTTGCACGTCACAACCGAAACGGCTTCCCTGATGCAGACGCTTAAGTCCGGTGGTGCCCGCGTGGTCTTATGTGCTTCAAATCCGCTGAGCACCCAGGATGACGTGGCTGCATCCCTGGTCAAACACAACAAGATACCGGTTTTTGCCATCAAGGGCGAAAACAACCGGACCTATTACAAACACATCAATGCAGTGCTGGACATCAAACCGCAGTTTACCATGGATGATGGTGCCGATCTGGTATCAACCCTGCATTCCGAACGCACCGAACTTTTAGCCCATGTTCGAGGGGGGACCGAAGAGACCACAACCGGTATCATCCGGCTCAGAAGTATGGCTGCTGACGGGGTTTTGCAGTATCCGATCATAGCGGTCAATGACGCGCAGACAAAGCATTTTTTTGATAACCGCTATGGTACCGGTCAAAGCACTGTGGACGGCATTGTGCGGGCCACCAACCGCCTGCTGGCCGGGACCCAATTTGTGGTCTGCGGCTATGGATGGTGCGGGCGCGGTGTTGCCATGCGGGCCCGCGGCATGGGAGCCAACGTCATTGTCACCGAAGTCGATCCGCTGCCGGCACTGGAAGCGGTCATGGACGGATTTACGGTTATGCCGATCAGCAAGGCAGCCCGCATCGGTGATTTTTTCTGTACCCTGACCGGCAATATCAATGTGATCCGCAAGGATCATTTTGCCACTATGAAAGATGGTGCCATCGTCGCCAATTCCGGTCACTTTAACGTCGAGCTGGACCTGGCCGGTCTGGAGAAGCTGGCCAAATCCCGGCGCATGATCAGACCCTTTACCGAAGAATTTACCCTCAAAGATGGGCGTCGGATCAATGTGCTGGGTGAGGGCCGTCTGATTAACCTGGCGGCTGCCGAAGGCCATCCGTCGAGTGTCATGGACATGAGTTTTGCCAACCAGGCGCTGAGCATCGAGTTTATGATCAAGAATAAAAAGCCCCTGGCCAAACAGGTGTATCCGGTGCCGGAAAAAATAGACAAGCAAATCGCCAAGGAAAAACTGGCAGCCATGGGGACCCGAATCGATCGGTTGACCGCCGAGCAGAAGCAGTATCTGGCATCATGGAACATCGGAACGTAGTTTTTGACCAGAAATGGCTATTTTCCCCAATATCTTTGTCAAAATCAGATTTTAATCCTCGACATACTACAAGTATGCCTCCGGTATAAAATCTGATTTTTCCTTGATCTTGGGCAAAATCCCTCATTTCTGAATCAAAAACCAAAAGAAATATATTACAAAAGGCTTTTTGTGGGCTACCCTTTGTAGCCTCACAAAAAGCCTTTTTTATATTCCTAAAATATCAAAAATAGATATATGTAGTTTTTGAATTATAAATGAGAGGTTTTTTTGATAGGCAAGGCCGCACAAGAATTTTTATCTGAGGCGTACTTGAAGTACGTCGAAGGTAAAAATTTGCGGAGAACGCAGCATATCGGAAAAAGATCCATTTATAATCAAAAACTAAGCGCGGCCCCCCGACCATTTTAACTTATTTTTTAATATGTCGAAATATTGCCGCTCCGGCAGAGTGATCAAATTCACCGGATGAGATCCTTTTTTAATGTGAATCTCATCCTGGTCATTCAATTCCAATCCCTTTTGTCCATCGAAGGTCAGGACGATATCCGAAGATCCTTTGGCCAGTTTTATCTTGATGTTTGCGGATTGCGGAACTATTAAGGGCCGGTTTGTGAGGGTAAAGGGGCAGATGGGTGTTAAGATGATCCCGGGAACCGCCGGATGGATGACCGGACCGCCGGCAGCCAATGAATAGGCGGTCGAGCCTGTCGGCGTTGCCACTATCAAACCGTCAGCGCTGTATGCGGTCAGATAATGGTCGTCGATGTGGGTTTCAATATGGGCCAACCGCGCCAGGGCCCCTCTGTTGATGACCACATCATTGAGCACAGTCTCCCGTGCCCTGGTTTTTTCGTTACGTTTTACCTTGACTGACAGACGCATGCGGGATCGCAATATAAAATCACCTCGCAGCACCTTTTCGGCGGCAGCGTAAAGATCCTCTTCTGCTATTTCCGCCAGAAAACCCACCTGGCCGAATTTTATCCCCAGAATGGGAATATCCTCATCCCCGATCCAGCGGACCGCACTCAAGAAAGTGCCATCTCCGCCCAGCACAAAAATACAGCCCACATCTGAAGGGGGGGATGATATGCTGGTGTTGTCGTTTTTTTGCCCGGATTCTACAGTCTTTTTACGGATAGTTTCAATTTTTTTGGACTGCAGCCAGGCTTCAAGCTCATCGGCCTTTTTTTGGGCTTTGGCATCTGATTTAACGACCAGTCCTATTTTTTTCAAAGCGTTCAATCAACTCCTTTGAAACGGATTCTTCTGGTTATTCTTACAAACTTGATACAAAAACAGCAAGATGTTTTTCAATGCTCACAAAAGCCCGGTTTTGCAGCTTTTTCATTTTTCTTGACAGATCAAAAAGCGATCGCATAGTTAGTTAGCACATTATTGACCTAATATGAGAAAGGAAGATTCGCGGGTGAAAAAAGCTAAGATTCTTCAATCTGCGATGTTGGCATTGCTGATTTTGCTCATCGCAGGCACCTTAATATTCTGGCTATCTTCTAAACCTGATGTCTCCACGGACAACACAATTAAAATCGGTGAGATCCAAACCTACAGCAAACTCACCAGTTTCACTTTTCCTTATCGAAATGGCTGGCAGCTGGCTTTAGAAGAGATCAATTCTGCCGGGGGCGTTTTGGGCAAACAGCTTGAGGTTATTTCTCGTGATGATGCGGGTGAACCGGGAACCGCGGTGACCATAGCAGAAGAACTGATTCTTAAGGATAACGTTGTTATGCTGATGGGCTCCTTTCTGTCCAACGTAGGACTGGCGTTAACGGATTTTGCCAAACGAAATAAGATCCTCTATGTTGCTGCCGAACCTTTGTCAGATGCGGTGGTGTGGGCAAAAGGCAATCGCTATACTTTTCGTCTGCGTCCTTCAACATATATGCAAGCGGCCATGCTGGCCGACGGAGCTGCCAAAATGCCGGCCAAACGCTGGGCCACAATTGCGCCAAACTATGCCTATGGTAAAGATGCGGTTGCCTCTTTCAAAAAGATATTGAAAGCCAAACGGCCGGATGTGGAATTCGTAGCAGAGCAGTGGCCAGCGCTGTTCAAAATCAACGCAGGTGTTGAAATTCAGGCCCTGGCAGATGCCAAGCCCGAGGCCGTCTATAATGTGACGTTTGCAAGTGATTTGGCGAAATTTGTGCGCGAAGGCAAGCTAAGAGGCTTCTTTAAAGACGTCTCTGTGGTGAGTCTGTTGACCGGTGAGCCCGAATATTTAGATCCCTTAAAAGACGAGGCGCCTGAAGGCTGGCTGGTAACCGGTTATCCCTGGTATGATATCCGGACGCCGGTCCACAGCAAGTTTGTTGAGGCCTATCAAAAAAAATTCAATGACTACCCACGCACCGGATCGATCGTGGGCTACAATGCCATGTATTCCGTTTACCATGTGCTTAAGAAGGCCGGTTCAACAGATACCGAAAAGTTGGTCGATGCCATGGAAGGATTGTCCTTTGAATCCGTCATCGGCCCGATTACCTACCGTAAAATTGACCATCAGTCGACCATGGGTGCCTATGTGGGGCACACTGCTCTCAGAGACGGCAAAGGCATTATGACTGATTGGCGCTATGCAGACGGCAAAAATTATTTACCCAGCGACGCCGAAGTCATGAAACTGAGGCCGCAATAATTGGGTCACTAAATTTCTACCGCATGCCGTTTGATTCGGGCTATTAGGTTAAACTGAAACTTAAAAATAACCCCGGTACGTTAGTTGTTCGTTGTCCGTGGTCCGTTGGGGCTTAGTTGAAACTCCGGGCATTGCAACGGACAACTGGCCACTGACAAAGGACATGAATAATATTGTTTCCTGAGCACTTAGAAACCGCATCTCTCAAATAATCAACATCATCTTATAGGATGACAATTTGGGTTTCTACCTTGTACAGTTTCTGACCGGACTATCAGATGCATCTGCTCTTTTTTTGGTTGCCTGCGGCCTCTCTTTGATTTTTGGTGTTTTACGGATTGTTAATCTGGCCCACGGTTCGTTCTACATGCTGGGCGCATATATCGCCTATTTTTTGATCGCTACCTTACCTCAGGGGGCGATTTTCTTTTGGGCCGGGATTTTGTTGGCAGCCCTGATTGTGGGATTGGTCGGCGTTGTTTTGGAAATGTTCCTGTTAAGGCGCTTGTACCGCGCACCGGAGCTCTTCATTCTTTTTGCAACCTTTGGCGTGGTTTTAATCATTCAGGATCTGTCTCGTTGGCTCTTTGGTGCTGAGGATATTCTTGGGCAACAGGCACCGGGAGTTGCCGGCAGTATTGATATAATGGGCGTTTTATTCCCGCAATATGATCTTGTCCTGATTATGATGGCGCCGTTAGTTTTAGTTGGGCTCTGGTTGTTGTTATATCGAACACGCTGGGGCATTTTGGTTCGGGCGGCCACAGAAGATCGCGAAATGTCGGACGCTCTGGGGGTAAATCAAAGCCGTCTTTTCACCGGTGTGTTTTTTCTGGGCTCATGTCTGGCGGGACTGGGCGGCGCCGTACAGCTTCCTAAAGGAGGAGCAAATCTGCTGATGGATTTAAACATCATTGCGGCGGCTTTTGTCGTTGTGGTGGTCGGCGGAATGGGCAGCATACCCGGTTCCTACCTGGCAGCAGTCATTATTGGTGTGCTCAGTGCTTTTGGTGTGCTGGTTTTTCCGGAAAGTACCTTAGTTTTGACATTTCTGGTCATGGCCGTAGTGCTCATCGTGCGGCCCCACGGTTTGTTGGGCAGTGCTGAAATCAGGGGGCATGACGAATCAAAAACTTCTGCTGCGATGCTAAAACCCGCATCCAAAAAAATAAAGTTACTGGGTCTGGCGCTCCTGGTTGCCTTAGTGTTCCTGCCCATATTTATAGGCTCCTTTGGATTGGTGCTGCTTACTGAAATTGCTGTTTTGGCGCTAGCCTGTATGAGCCTGTATTTTATGATGGGCCCCGGTGGGATGGTGTCCTTCGGGCATGCGGCCTTTTTCGGAGGCGGTGCCTATGCTGCTGCTTTGATGGTGCACTATGCGCAAACGCCCATGGAGTTGGCCTTGTTGCTGGCACCATTATTCGCAGGGCTGCTGGCCCTGATTATCGGGTGGTTTTGCGTTCGGTTGTCGGGTGTTTATCTGGCAATGCTCACGCTGGCATTTGCTCAAATTTGCTGGTCGATTGTGTTTCAATGGGGTGCGTTTAGCGGCGGGGATGACGGGATCCTGGGCATCTGGCCATCAGCCTGGGCCAGCGAAAAGGTCGTTTTTTACTATCTGACCATGGTGCTGTGTATCGGCGGCATTCTGCTATTGCGTTATTTTATATTTACGCCATTTGGATATACCCTGCGTGCCTGCCGGGATTCTGCGCTCAGGGTGGATTCTATTGGGATCAACATGCGACGGTACCAGTGGCTGGCGTTTACTTTGGCCGGTGTGTTTGCCGGACTTGCCGGGGGGCTCTATGTCTTTTCAAAGGGCAGTGTATTTCCGGATGTAATGGCCATTCCACGATCTTTTGATTTTTTGTTTATGATTCTGCTGGGCGGTATCGAGACCCTTTTTGGACCGGTGGCTGGTTCGGCCGCCTTTACGTGGCTGCGAGATAAAATCGCACGCTTTGATTTTTGGCAGCTGGTTCTTGGCGGGATCTTTATTTTGCTTGTGGTGGCCTTCCCACAGGGAATTGCCGGCTCCATTCATAATCGCTTCGGCAAGTATTTTGAGGATTAACGGGTTCGAAGACAAGAAGGATCGTTCAACCACAAAAGCACGAAAATCAGAAAATTATATCATGGCAGAGATTTTAACAGTTCAAAATCTGTATAAAGCTTTTGGCGGCGTCAAAGCCGTTGTCGATGTCAGTTTTAGTCTGGAAAGCGGACAAATGCTTGCCATGATCGGGCCTAACGGGGCCGGGAAATCCACCTGTTTTAATCTCATCAACGGGCAACTGCGACCGGACCACGGCGAGATTGTCATCATGGGCAATAAGATCAATGGCAGCAAACCCAGAGATGTCTGGAATCTTGGGGTCGGACGTACCTTTCAGGTGACCTCTACGTTTGCTTCCATGTCGGTGCTTGAAAACGTTCAGATGGCTCTTCTTTCCTATCACAAGCGCACCAAATCCCTTTCAAAACCGGTCAGGCAACTTTATGTGGATGAATCCATGGCATTGCTCAACATGCTGGGCATCGCCGATCAAGCCGACCGGGCCTGCGGTGTCATGGCCTACGGAGACCTGAAACGAGTGGAGTTGGCTGTTGCACTGGCCAATAAACCTAAATTACTGCTCATGGATGAACCCACAGCGGGTATGGGTCGGGCTGAGGCCCAAAACCTGATGGAATTGACAACAGATATTGTGCGCTCGCAAGATATGGGTGCTTTATTCACTGAACATGACATGGATGTGGTCTTTAATCATGCCGATCACATCATTGTCTTAAGCCGAGGAGAGCTGTTGGCCGAGGGCTCTCCGGCTGAAGTGCAGGTCAACGAAAAAGTCAAAGAGATCTATCTGGGAAGTGGCCAAACCACCGGTGCACCAAAGGATGTACCGTAAATGTCAATTTATGAGATGTCGTCATGCCAACAGACGCGAAAGAGATCATGCTAAAGATAGAATCCCTTGACACCTTTTATGGCAAGGCCCAGATATTATTCGATATGGCCCTTGAGGTCCATCGTGGTGAAGTCAATGTTTTACTTGGCCGCAATGGTGCCGGCAAAACAACCACCTTAAAGTCCATAATGGGTATCGTCTCGCCTAAAAGTGGTACCATTACTTTCAAAGATCAAGCGATCCAGGGGCTGCCGCCATTTAATATTTGTGCCCTGGGATTGGGTTACGTACCCGAAGACCGGCGCATCTTTTCCAGGCTGACCATTCTGGAGAATCTTGAAGTCGGCAGACAGCCGCCGCGTGAAGGTCTTGAGCCCTGGACAGCCGAGCGCCTGTTTGAGTTGTTTCCGAATTTAGGCGAACGACGCAATCAGCCCGGCGGCAACCTTAGCGGTGGCGAGCAGCAGATGTTAACCATTGCCCGCACACTGATGGGCAATCCCGAAATGATTATTTTAGATGAACCCTCCGAGGGGCTGGCGCCGGTGATTGTCGAACAACTGGTCCGCACCATTCAACGACTCAAGTCCGAGGGCGTGTCCATTTTACTGGCTGAACAGAACCTGAGTTTTGCCCGCAGTGTGTGCGATCGCGCTTATATTGTCTATCAGGGCAGTATCTACCATGAAAGCGACATCGACCATCTCTCTCAGGAAGCATACGAAAAATACTGCGCGCTATAGCGACAGAAGTCAGAAATAGTAGGTTTTAAAAAGCGGTTGTGAATCTGAGGAAGGAACTTGCACTAATCTCTGTTACTCACCTAAATAGGCCTCGCGGACCATTTCATTTTTCTCCAGGTTTTCGGCGCTATCGCTCAGCACCACCGAGCCCGATTGCAGCACATAGCCGCGGCTGGCCACCTGTAAGGCGATGCGCGCGTTTTGCTCCACCAGCAAAATGGTGGTTCCGGCAGCGTGTAACTGCTTAATGGTTTCAAAAATGTCATCAACCAGCACCGGTGCAAGCCCCATGGAAGGCTCATCCAGCAAAAGCACCTTGGGGTTTGCCATCAGGGCACGGCCCATGGCCAGCATTTGCTGCTCACCGCCGGAGAGAGTGCCGGCCACCTGTTTGCTGCGCTCCTTAAGCCGCGGGAAAAGCTCCAGCACGTGCTCCAGGTTGTCTTTGTTCTTTTGGCTGTCTTTGCTGATAAAGGCGCCCATTTCCAGATTTTCCATAACCGTCAGGGTTCCAAAAATACGGCGGCCCTCAGGCACCTGGACCACGCCTTTTGCGACGATTTTGTGGGGCCTAAGCTGGGTGAGGTCCTCACCGTTCAAGCGAATCGAACCTTTACGGGGTCTTAACAGGCCACTGGTGGTTTTGAGCATGGTGCTTTTACCCGCACCGTTGGCGCCGATGATGGTTACAATCTCGCCCTCTTCGACGTTTACCGACACATCCCTGAGAGCGTGAATATGTCCGTAATAGGTGTGGATTCCTTCAACTTCAAGCATTGCCATGGTAAAATTCCTCCTGATGTTTCATCTAAGCGGCTGCATCCGCAGCGCTGGCGCCTGTTCCTAAATAAGCCTCGATCACTTTGGGGTCTTTTTGGATTTCAGCCGGGGTTCCCTCGGCAATTTTTTCACCGTAATCCAGCACGGTGACTGTTTCGGAAATCCCCATAACGACTTTCATCTGATGCTCGATTAAAATAATGGTGATGCCCAGCTCATCGCGCAGGTGCTGAATAAAGTCCATCATCTCCTGGGTTTCCTTCGGATTCATACCGGCGGCTGGCTCATCCAGCAACAGAATCTGCGGTTTGGTGGCCAGGGCCCGGGCGATTTCCAACCGGCGTTGCTCGCCGTAGGGCAAATTTTTGGCCAGCAGCTCACCTTTGCCGCCCAGATTAACAAAACGCAGCAAGCGGCTGCTTTCTTCATCGGCTTCTTTTTCCTCTTTGCGAGTGCCCGGGCTGCCCATGACTATTCCCAAAAACCGCGCTTTAAGATGGGTATGCAGACCCACCAGAATGTTTTCCATGGCTGTCAGGGCGGGAAACAGCCGAATATTTTGATAGGTCCGTGCAACCCCCAGGCGCACAATTTGGTCGGGCAGCAACCCCACCAGAGAGTGGCCCATCAGATCGATTTCGCCGAACTCGGGTTTGTAAAAACCCGTGATACAATTGAACAGGGTCGTTTTGCCGGCGCCGTTGGGCCCGATGACGCTGTGGATGCTGTTTTCTTTGACCTCCAGATCCAGACTGTCAATGGCAACCAGGCCGCCAAACTGTTTGGTGAGATTTTTCGTTTTCAGAATGGCCATTGTTTCCTCCTAACTGCTTGCCGCGGCGGTTCCGGCCGCCTCCGCCTCAGTGTCTTCTTCGTCATCTTCTTCGATATGCAGCTCACGCCGCCGCTTGACATCCGGCCACAACCCTTCCGGCTTCAACAGCATCATGGCAACCAGTGCGGCACCGTATACCAGCAGCCGGTACTCGGCGAATTCTCTCAAAAGCTCGGGCAATCCGACCAGGGCGAAGGCGCCCACAATAACGCCGGGAATACTGCCCATGCCGCCGACAATGATCAAGCAAATGATGTTGATGGAAACGATGACGTTAAAGCTATGGGGGTAGACCGAGCCGATCTTGGTGGCAAAGATGGCGCCGCTGAGGGCCGAGAAACCGGCCCCGGTGGCAAAAGCCATCAGTTTGGTGGCCACCAGATTGATACCCATGGCCTGGGCCACATCCTCATCCTCGCGCACGGCCATCCAGGCTCTTCCCAGACGCGAGTCCCGCAGGCGCCAGGAGATAAAACCAACCAGCAGACAGCCGGCCAGGATAAAATAATAGACCTGTTGTGGTGTTGTAAAGGTGTATCCGAACAGGCTGATATTGGGAATCTGGCCGATACCCTGGGCGCCGCCGATCCACGGTCGCAGCCAGTCGGATAGAACCAGAATTCGAATGATTTCACCAAACCCCAGGGTAGCAATTGCCAGGTAATCACCGCGCATTTTGAGAACCGGCACCCCCAGCAGTACACCGGATAAAATACCGGCGATGACCACAATGGGCAGGGCACTCCAGAATCCAAAACTAAAGAAGCCCAGCTCCGGGGATGTTAAAATGGCGACCACATATGAGCCCACGGCGAAAAAGGCCACATAACCTAGATCCAGCAATCCGGCAAAGCCCACCACGATGTTGAGGCCCAGTCCTAAAAGCACGTAGAGTCCGACGATGGTCAACACCTCACTGAGGAACAATCCCAGTATTTTGGGCAAAATCAGAAGCACAAACACGATAACCAGGCCGCCGACCAGTTTCATGGTGCGCTGTTGACTGGCAGGCAGTCCTTCCACCTTGGTTTTTACGCTGCCCCCTTTGCGGTGGTACAATAAAACAACGATCGCAACCAAAACGCACAATCCAATGGCGCCTTTGAGGGCCAGACCATTGGGTGCAAATAAGAACAGGTTGATCTTGGCCAGCGGCCCCCACAGAGAGATGACCGGCCGCAGCATATCCTGCAGCATACCGGCAATGATTACGCAGCTAAGGGCCGTGACGACCATTTTGCGAATTGTTGTCGGCGCCAGATAGAGCAGACTGGAAAACAGACCGCTCAAAACTCCGCTTAACAGCAGCAGGGGAATGCCCAGCTTGGGTCCCATGTAAAAGGTCAATATTTGAAAGAGCACCGGTGAGGCATTGATAAACATCATCCGCAGGTTGATGGCTTTGCCGATAACCACCAGAAGGGCAATGCCGGCAGCCGTTATTACAGCGGTGAGGATGGCCGTGCCAAAGACAACGGAAATCTTTTCACGTCCGGCTTTTTGAGCTGCCAGGTAGCTGAGAAAAACCGCTGTGACCAGCAGCAGAGCGTTGCCCATGGTGACGACCTTGTAAATAATATCGCGTTTGTTAAAGGCCTCGACCATGCCGATCAGCGATAGCATCACCACTGTCAGAGCACCGATCAACCCGATATTGACCGCATAGCGCCAGGGAGATTGATCCTGATTCATTTTGCAAAAACGTCCTTTCCGACTGCAATCTAATTAGATTACCATTAACTGTTACTAGGCTTTTTTAACCGCCAGTCGTTCGCCGAGAATTCCGGTGGGCCGGAAAATCAGCACCATCACCAGCATGGTGAAGGCGATGGCATCCTTTAGCTGATAGGGCGCCACGATACCCAGGCCGTCGAGAAACAGGCTGGGGCCGACAGATTCGATCAGGCCAAGGAAAATACCGCCCAGCATTGCGCCCGGGATGTTGCCGATCCCGCCCAGAACCGCGGCCGTAAAGGCCTTGATACCGGGGATGAAACCCATGAAAAAATGCACTTGTTTGAACATGATGGCGTACAGTACTCCGGCTGCACCGGCAGCGGCACCGCCGACCACAAAGGTCATGGAAATCATTTTGTCCACGTCGATGCCCATCAGGGCCGAGGCTTCCTTGTCCTCGGATACGGACCGGATAGCCTTGCCGATGCGGCTTTTCATGACAAAGGAGTACAGGGCAAACATCAGCACGATGGCGGCGACGATGACAATCGCCTGGAATTTGAGAATACGGATACCGCCGATCATCCAATGGCCTTCGAGCATCGCAATGTCCGGATAGGCCTGGAAGCTGGAACCATAGAGCCCGCGAAACAGGTACTGCAGGAAAAAAGAGGCCCCGATCGCGGTAATTAGTGGAATCAGCCGCGGGGCGCCTCTGAGGGGCCGGTAGGCAATCCGTTCCAGAAAAAAGGCAATCGTAACGGATATGGCCATGGACACCAGGAAAATAACCCCCAGACAAAGTATGGGCTGGGCCTCCAAAAAGTCATTGCGGTAAAAATAGGCGGCCACAAAATAAGCCGTATACGGTCCGCTCATAAAGACCTCGCCGTGGGCAAAGTTGATCATGCGCAACACGCCGTAGACCATGGTATATCCGGTGGCGATTAGCGCATAGACGCTGCCCTGGGCCAGACCGAAGATGACAAAATCGATCCAATGACGAACGGTATAGGTTCCTTTGATCAGAGTGGCGATCGACCCCCAGATCACCAAAAACAACAGTCCACCGCCGATCAGGTACATGACCACATCGGTGGGTGTTATTCGTTCACGAATTCGTTGCAGCATAATTATTGTCCTTCTTCCTTCTTACGACCTGGTGTTTGCCTTGTGACATCGAGTGGTAGCCCACAGTAGGAGACAGAGCGTGTTTTGAAGTTGCGGCAAACGGTTGGGGAAACCGAATCTTGCAGGGTAGGCCGGGTATTCTCTGAATACCCGGCTCTCATATAATTTGTATCAAAGCCGGCTTCCGGAGAAGCCTGCTTTGATCTGTTACATTAATATGGTTTCCAGTAAGGTTTTTCCGGCATTTTCAATTCTTTCACGTTCTCTTTCGCGGTTTGATAAATCGCGATTTTCGGATCTGCGCAGTCACCGTACTGGTCACAGTTAATCATACCTGTCAGCCCCTGCATATTTGAAGTGGCCAACAGTGCATCGCGGACCGCTTTGCGGTTGATAACCAGATTGCCACCTTTTTTGACGGCCGCTTTATCGATGGCCTTCAGAATCATCATGGTGGCGTCATAGGCATGGCCATGGAACGGTGCGATGGGTTTTTCACCATATTTTTTCATGTGTGTCTTTAAAAAGGTCTGATATCCACCAGCAAAGGCCGCAAAATCCGGGCTGGAGTGATACATCCCCACAGCTGACATGCCAGCGGCTTTATAGAAGTCCGGTGAGAACATGCCGTCGGCGCCAAACAGGACAGTCTTTTCCAATCCGGAGATTTCCTTGGACTGGCGCGTAATAAAACCACCTTCGGCAATGAAGATCGGATAATAGATAATATCCGGTTTGCCGGTGGCGATTTTGGTCAAAACCGGGCGCATGTCGGTGTCGTTGGGAGAAATGGCTTCCATGGAGGTGACGGTGCCGCCCAATTTCTTGAAGGTGGCGGCAAAAACCTGCGCCAGCTGCTCGGCATAGACGCTGCCGTCATGAATGGTGGCCGCTTTTTTGAGACCTTTTTGTTTAAAGGCAAATTCAGCCGCGATCGCCCCCTGGATCTTGTCGTTATGGCAGGTGCGTGCATATCCACCGTAGCCTTCGCCGCGGTTGGGATCGGTCAGAAACGGAGCGGTGTTGGAGGGCGACACGCTCGGAATACCGGCCTTCCAGAGAATCGGCACGCCGGGTTTGGCGGCACTTGAGCAGGTGGAGCCGATGGCCGCCACAATGGTCGGGTCGGCTGCCAGTTTAGTTGCGGCAGCCTGGCCGCCTTCAGCGCTGCAGCCGGCATCCTGGCCTGAAAGCTTGATTGGAAAGCCTTTGACTTGTCCGCCGAAATCGTCCATCGCAATTTCAATACCGCGCACCACATCCGTGCCTAAGGAAGTGTTTGGACCTGAAATGACGACCCAATAGGCAATGTGGACCGGTTCACCGGGGCGCAGTGTGACATCTTTGTCCATGGCTTTGGCTTGAATACCAAAGGCAAATGTGATCACAAATACACATGTTAACACCATAATTAGATTGCGATTCATTTTGGTTCTCCTTTCATTATTAATATAAATAACGCTTGATACGTTGAGAATTCTGTTCGACTAAATACGATATAACTAGACTGGATCACCTCCTTTCAGCATTGTGGCGGGAATAAATAACCATTATGCTATAATCTCAATGGCTTAAAATGTCAAATGGTCGTTTATGATTTTTTTTGGCCTATTTTCCAAGGTTCTGAAATCAATACTAAATAAGATTTAGTTGGTGATTTTGCCTCAAAAGGTTTGGCGCTTATTTAAACAACATTTGGGCATTAGTCAAGAGCTAATGTTCAGAAAATGTTAAACCAGCCCAATTTCGCTCAATGCCCGGTTTTCCAGTATACGTTGTGGGGTAAAAATGGAAAGATCCAGTGTTAAAGGCTTTTTCAGAATGAGTTCGCTCAAATAACGTCCCACCGCGGGTCCCTGCTGAAGACCATGACCGGAAAATCCGTTGGCCAGGTAAAATCCGTTCAGCTCCGGCCATTGCCCGAGAATGGCATTGCCGTCCAGGGTATTGACCGCATACAGACCGGCCCAGCCGCGCACCACCTTAAGGCGATCAAATTTCGGGACAAACTCAGCCAATTCCGGCCAAAGATGGTCTATGAATCGCTTCTCGTCCCAGGTAAACGCCACACCGATGGGATCATCTTCCATTGATTTCCCCAACAGCACCAGGCCGCCTGTTTCCGTACGGAAATAAAGACCTGACGGCAAGATGGTCAACGGCAGCGGTCTTTCAAATTTATAGGCGGTGTCAAGCACAAACACCTGGCGCTTGACCGGAACGACCGGCAGGTCGATACCGGCGGTTTTAACCACTTCTGAGGCCCATGCGCCGGAACAGTTGATCACGATTTCAGCAGGCAGCGTGCCCTTATTTGCCAGCTGCACCCCTTCAACCTGATTTGGGGATATAAGGATACGGACGGCTTCATCCTGCAAATAGTTGACACCCAATGATCGTGCTTTGGCCTTATACGCTATCAACACCCCGTAGGAATCAAAATAGCCATCATCCGGACCGAAGGTCCCGCCAACAAATGCCTGGGGGTCATAAAGGGGATACTGTTCCCTGATTTGCTGCGGTGCCCACCACTCTACCCGGCAACCAAGCTGTTTTTGCATATCGAAGGCCCGCCGGGCAGCTTTTTCGCCATCGACCGCTACCAGAAAAAGATTGCCTTCCTGCCGAAAATAGATTTTCGGCTTCTCGCCGTCCACCGCCATATCCTCTTCAAAGGAACTTAGCATCTCGATGGCATACTGAGAGATCTGAACGTTTTCCTTTAGCGTAAACTGAACGCGCACATTGGCCATGGATAGGGTGGTTGACGCTTGTTCGTAGGTCGGATCGCGCTCTACTACCGCAATCTTAAGTGATGGATCAGCTTTAATCAGGTAATAGGCTGTGGCGCTGCCGATGATGCCGCCTCCGATAATCACAACGTCATGTGTTTTTTTCATTTGCTTTAAACCTCATCTAAGGCAAGTTGTTGTGTTTTGTCGTCAGGTTCTGAGGTTCAACGTTCAAGGGTTCAGAGGTTGAATAACTTAAGACAGACGGCATATGTCAAACCCCTGAACGCAGAACCCTGAACCTTTGAACCTCATAACGGCAGCCAGGTCCCAATTTTTTTCTTTTTTGCCCGTTGATAGAGCAGCGGCGCAACAGCCATGTCATCGAGCGCCAGCCCCAGATTGGCGGTCATGGTGCGCTCCTCAGAGGTTTGGCGCCCGGGTTTTTGACCGCTGGCCAGCTCACCAAGGTCTGCATAAATATCGGGAATATTTTTGAAATAGCCCATTTGTTGATACAGCCGCAATTGAGCGGTGTCGTCGGTACAGAATTTAGTGACCTGATTTATGGCTGCCGGATCCCAGTAGGAATCATAATCCACGAGGGAGGCAAAAGCGCCCTCATCCAACCAGTCTGCCTGGATTGTGGCATGGGGTGTTCTTAAAATCGGACCGGCTGTCACCACAATATCACAGCCGCTGACCGCCTCCTGGGGGGTTGCAGCCGGCACGACCTCCAGATTAAAACGCGCTTGAATCTCCTCGGCGTATGATTGAACCGTGTCATCATTGACATCATAAGCCCGAACGGTTTTGATCGGAAACAATACGTTTAAGGCCTCTACATTGCTGCGGCCTTGCACGCCGCAGCCCAGCACGCCCACCACCGACGAATCGCTGCGTGCCAGATAGCTGGCAGCCAGGGCGGTGGCTGCGCCGGTGCGCATCGCCGTAATCCAGATACAGTCCATTACGGCCAAAGGTAAACCGGTTTCAACATCATTGAAAATCAGCAAACCCGTGACGTAGGGCAATCCCTTGTAGTGATTTTCCGGAAATCCGGCGACCCACTTGATTCCAGCCGACTTTAAATCGGCAATGTAGGCCGGCATGGCATGAATGAAATTATCGCCACCACCAGGATGAATGCCCGGTTTGGGGGGCATTTCGGTACGACCCTCACCTTTGGCGCGAAAAGTGGTTTTTAATGATTCAATAATTTCGGCCATGCTTACGCCGACGGCTTCCACATCTGCTTTTGATAGATAAAGCAACTGGTTTTTCGGCATGCTACCCCCAATCGGAATAAGGTTTCTATCGACTTCTGGTATATCGACTGAACGATTTGGCTGTCAAGGAATTATAGCCCGTTCGGCACAGGGCATAGGGTGTAGCTCAGAATTCACTTCCGAATTCTTGGTTCAGGACTTGACTTTCTGCAGGGGGCATGATTTCAAAATTCAAATGGAGGCAAAACCAATGGTGGACTTTTATCAATATCTGGATGAGCATCAAATTGAATACGAACGTTACGATCATCCGCCTGTGTATACCGTCGACGATGTTAAAAGACTTGTGCCACCGCTGCCGGCGGCCAAGACCAAAAACCTTTTTTTGCGGGATCATAAAGGCCGACGTCATTTTCTGGTGATTGTACCGGCTGATAAACGGGTGGACATCAAGGCGCTGAACGCCCTGATTGGCGCCAGCCGTTTAAGCTTCGGTTCCGCCGACCGCCTCAAAAAATTTCTGGGCGTCGATCCCGGCTCTGTGACGATTTTCGCTCTGGTCAATGATCCCGAGCACAGCGTCGAATTGATCATCGATGAAAGTTTGTGGGAGCAGCAGGCATTCCAGTTTCATCCCCTGATCAATACCGCCACCCTGGTGATATCGAACGACAACCTCAAGCGATTTTTAGCGTCGACCGGCCATGATGTACGGACCCTGGGTGTGCCTTCGCAAAAACAATAAGTGGAATCATAGCATTTTTAGCTCACGGGGACGACGACGAAAAAGTGTATAAAAGACGACTAATCTTTTGAATTATTACACCACGAAGGGCACGAAGGGAAACTAAAAATTTTCTCTTTGTGCTCTTCGTGTTCTTCGTGGTTTTTAATCTGTAAAATCGCCATCCACGCACCCATAAGGCTGCGCTTCTTTGTACTTGATAATGGAGGCTTAAAAGGATTTTAGTGCAGGCTTTTGATGCGGTTCATGCGGCTGGTTATCTCGGTGATACGGATACCGTATTTTTTGTTCTGTAAAACGACTTCTCCTCTGGCGATCAACTTGTCGTTGGCCAATATGTCCACCGGTTCACCCTCCAGTTTGGAAAGTGTGACGGTTGAGCCCGGTTCCAGTTCGAGCAGCTTTTGAATTCGGACGCGGTTGCGGCCTAATTCTACGGTTATTTCCAAGGGGATGTCCAACAGCAAATTCAGATCAAAATCTTCAATCGCCTGTGTTTCTTCATCATCAGCCGGATCGGCATTTGCAGCGTCAGACAAATCATCTAGCTGCATATTTCCTAAAGCAGCAGATTCTTCAGACGTGCTGATGGCGGTGCTATCTTCTTCTGCTTCGATGGGGGGCGTTTCGGTTTCAGTGGACCCATCATTTTCTAAATTTCCTCCACTCGCGGGTTCGGCTGCATTTTCCTCTGCAGGCTGGCCATCCTCTTTGATCTTATCTTCAGTCATCCTGGTTTGACCTCGATTCGTATTGATGTGATGTGCGTCAGACAATCTATGAATGCGAAAAACGCTTTATCTAATTATTTTAGTATAATCAGGCTAAAACCTCAATATATTTTCCCGTACACCGGCACAACCGCTGGTAGCAGAAACACGTGCAACCGTTTGTAATTCCGGGGTTGCAATGGTATGAAGCAAAGATACCATCAGAAAATAGTTTCGCCTGGCAGTGTATTTAGTATATCGAATGTAAGTATTGAGGAAAAATCCATGTATACATTTTTATTCAGCCCCATTCAAATTAACAGTTTGCAAATTAAAAACCGAATCGCCTATCCATCGCTGGGGTTGCTGTATTCCACAGACGGCAAACTCAACGACCGGTACTACAACTATTTTGCTGAAAGGGCTGGTGGCGGTGCCGGAATGGTGACCGTTGGACCGGTTGGGATTGATTTTATCGGATCGGGTGCGATTGCCTTATCGCTGAGCCATGATGATGCCATCGCGGATTTTAAAAAACTAACCCGCATTATAAAAGATGGCGGTGCCTGCGCGTGGGTACAGCTATTTCATGCCGGTGCTTATTCCCATCCGATGTTTATCGATGGCCAGCAACCGATGGCGCCGTCGGCGGTGTATTCACGCTATTCCCAGACGACGCCGCGCGAAATGACCATTGAAGACATCCTTCAGACCCATGAGAATTTTGCGCAGGCGGCGCTGAGGGCCAAGAAGGCCGGTTTTGACGGTATCGAGATCCTGGCGTCCGCCGGTTACCTGATTTCACAATTTCTCTCTGAGAAAACCAATCAGAGAACCGATAACTATGGCGGCAGTTTTGAAAATCGGGTGCGGTTTCCCAGAGAGCTCATCGAGCTGCTACGCAAACGTCTTGGACCCGAATATCCGTTGACGATTCGCATGGCGGGAAACGATTTCGTGAAAGACAGCAACACCGATACAGAAACGCCGGAGTTTGCCAAGGTGTATGAAACTGCGGGCGTGGATGCCATCAATGTAACCGGGGGTTGGCATGAATCGCGCATTCCGCAACTGCCGATGCATCTGCCCCGTGCGGCATTTGCCTTTTTATCCCTGAATATTAAAAAAGCAGTTTCAGTGCCAATCATCGCTTCCAATCGAATCTCGGATCCCGCCAGCGCTGAACAGATCATCAGAGATGGTTATGCCGACATGGTCAATTTGGGCCGGGTGTTGATAGCCGATCCGCAGTGGCCCCAGAAAGCATCTGAAGGCAGAGTGGAGGAAATCCGCCCCTGTGTGGGTTGCTCTCAGGGTTGCACCGATGAAGTCTTTAGCGGGCGACCGGTATTTTGCGTCGGCAATGCGCGGGCCGGATTCGAGGGAGAACGTCAGATCTTCATCAGTGATAGCTCCAAGAAAGTCATGGTCGTGGGGGCGGGTGCCAGTGGTTTGGAGGCGGCCGTGACCGCAGCCAGCCGTGGTCATCAGGTCGAAATTTATGAAAGAGATTCAGACATCGGCGGCCAGCTGTGGATTGCCGGGGCACCACCGCATAAACAGGAAATTTTGGAATTTATCCGCTACTATCGGGCCCAGATCAAAAAGCACCAGATTCCCTTGCATCTGAACACCGCGGTGGATGCGAATTTTGTTCAGGCGCAAAATCCGGATTACATCATCCTGGCAGAAGGTGCCGAACCCACTTGGCCACAAATTGATGGATGTGATGATCCCTGTGTTTATCCTGCCTGGCAGGTTTTAAAAGAAAATCCGTCACTCGGAAATTCGGTTGCCATTATTGGTGGTGGTTCGGTCGGTCTGGAAACAGCTCTGTTCATCGCCGCCAAGGGCACACTGACACCGGAGACGCTTCATTTTTTGTTTACCTATGATGCCATCGACCCGAAACGATTGCGTGAACTCATGTTTCAGGGATCTTCAAAGGTCACTGTTTTTGAAATGTTGCCCAGGATCGGGCAGGACATTGGTAAATCAACACGTTGGATTGTGTTTGATAATCTGAAGCGTTATGGGATTGCGGTTAAGACTAGCGCTCAGGTGACATCCATCCGCCATGGAATTGTGAAATTCGTCAAAAGGGATCAAGTGCAAGAGCGTCAATTTGACAATGTCATTCTGGCGTCAGGGGTGCAATCTGTTCCTGGCTTGTCAGCTGATATCAAAAAACTGGGGATCCCTTTTGCCGCGGTGGGTGATGGTCTGCGGCTGGGAAAACTAAACGATGCGATTCATGGGGGATTTCTGGCAGCCCTCAACATCTAAAGCTATTTTAAAAATGCATCTAACGCTCAATGGCTGTGTTAAAAACCGATTCAAAATGCTCGAATACTAGCGTGTATACTCCACTTTTGAATCGGTTTTCGCCTTGCCCTTGAGCGTGATCTACAATTTTGAAAATAGCTTTCAGTTTTATCTTTTTCTCAGCATTATTTGATGGTGTTTTTCGTGCTCATAAAATCTGTTGGTATTAACTTACCTAAGCTGGTTTAGGGTTCAAGTTTTTCCAATACCTCACCGTTTTCACCCAGTAAAAAGACCATAAAACCGCCGGCTACAGCATCCTTTAATAATTCTTCACGCATAATGGCCTGCACTTCGTACTTTAATTTCGGCTCGCGCGTAAGATTCAACAAACCCTGTTGAGCAGCCTCTTTTTCGGGAAAAGCCGGTATATACGAAATGTCTGTTTCTGGGTCGTGCTGGCCCAAAAACTGCTCATTGCCGCCTGGATCCTGAACGACCACCCATACCCATTGATCCTCATTTTTCATCTGCTGCATGTCCACTCCTAAAAGAAGGGGTTGAGCCCGTTACCCGCTTGTCCGCCTATGGCGGATTAGCCCGTTAGCCGGATAGAACCGATTCCAATTTTAACGGGCTCAATCCGCCGGAGGCGGACTCAACCGGCAAACCCGACTATAGAATTACTTATGTTGAAAAAGTTCCCTAGCCCAGATCCAGGTCCAGAAAATCAAGTCACCCATTAGGGCCGCGTTAATTCACCACACAAATCGGTTTGCATCATTTTTTTTATTTTTGCAACCGACAATTTCTGATTGAGCAAAAATGACAGTTTTGCCAATGCCGCCTCAGGGGTCATGTCAAAACCACTGATGACACCAGCTTTTGCCAGCGAAATACCGGTGGCATAGCCTTCCATATTGACCGTACCTTTCATACACTGGGTGCAGTTGACGATGATAACGCCATGGTCATTGGCCGATTTCAATGCCGCGATCAATTCCCTGTTTTCAGGTGCATTGCCGCTTCCGTAGGTTTCCAGGATTAAACCTCGAATGGGTGGCTGCAGGAAATTTTTAACAATGTCCACGGAGATGCCCGGAAACAACCGCAGCCCGGCCACGCGCGATTCACTTAATGCGGCAACTTTTATTGTTTTACGGGTTTTCGGGGGCGGCAGGACCAGGTCCCAGCGTATTTTGATTTCAATACCGACAGTTCCTAGCGGCGGGAAATTCGGTGATTCAAATGCATCCAGGCTATCCGAATCGATTTTTACCGCCCGATTGCCGCGCAGCAGCTTGTTGCCGAAACACAGGCAGACTTCAGGGATTTTAAAATTGGCTGCGATCAGCAGTGCCGTAATCAGATTCTCCCGGGCATCATTGCGGACTTTACACAGCGGGATTTGGGCGCCGGTAATCACCACCGGTTTTTGCAGCCCTTGCAACATAAAGGGTAAGGCGGAGGCGGTATAAGCCATGGTGTCGGTACCGTGTAGAACCACAAACCCATCATACGCATTATGGCGCTTGGATATGTCATTGGCGATCCTTAGCCAATCTTCAGGTGTCATATTGGAGGAATCCAGCAACGGTTCATACTCGCCAATGTCATATTCCGGCAGCAAATCACTTTTGAGTTCCGGCAGGTTGTGCATAAGTCGCTCGAGGTATCCGGAAGTCGGCACATAACCGTCCACTGTGCGTTTCATGCCGATGGTGCCGCCGGTATAGGCAATATAGACTTTTTTGCGCATATACACCTCGTTTTAAACAGACAAAAGATTCTTCAATTTGGGCAATAATTTTCTCCCGCGGGCCTTAATGGCTGGGCTACCGGTTTGGGTGAGTTTTTCGATAGCGTTCAGCACGCGGTTTGAAACGGCCGCCTTGTTTATGGCCAGATCTGTTAGGGCCTGCATCGCAAAAGTGACGACAATTTTACTGTCATCCGTTAAATAATCAAATAAAATATCCGTTACAGTCTGTGTTTCTTTTGATGACAAATTTAAACGGCTAATCATCTGAGCCAGATGCCAGCGCAGCTCCTGCTGACGGGTTTTACGGGCAAGTCCAATGAGTTCTGTTTTAAATGGCCGTAATATTTGAGGCTCATCTGCAGATATCTTTTCCATTGAATCGGCCGCGCGCATCCGTACGATCGGATCTGAGTTAAACAGACCGTTGACCAGATCTTTAAACAGATCCGGTTTTTCTTTGACAGCCGCGACCACCGCATTGACGTTTCCAATGGAACGGCGGTCGCCGCCTCGGAGTTTGGACAGTATGGTCGTCATCATTTTTCCGAAAACGGTTGCAAAATAAACATTCGTTTTTTCAAGCTGTCCGGTATATCTGGTTAAGCCAGTTGTGCCCGTTGCGCCGGTTGAGCCCGCTGAAATTGTACAAATGTCTGATTTTATTTTTCGGGCAAACGGGCAAACGGGTTACGGGCTCAACCTGCAAAATTTAGATATTTAATTTCTTAAGGACATCTTGCTTGGCCGTAAAATACAATGAGGTTGAAGCCGGATTAAATCCGGCCGAGGCGGCTGAGTATAGCACCTTCCTCGTCCTTTTTAATCTTACCGGCATCCGTGCCTTCAAAGTCAACTGTTAAAATATTCTCGCTTAAGCGGGTGATCTGTTGCAACGCTTTCAGATGGGCGGGGTGCTCCTGGTAGCGTTGAACAGCCTCCAGATTGGCGAACAATGCCACAAGCGCAAAGTCATATGATCTTGCAGTCTGCAGCAGATCGCGCCCAAATTCATATGTTTGAATTTCAACAATCTTGTTAGGAAGTTGATCTAAAATTTTTTCAAGTGCATCAATGTCAGCATCTTTGATCCCCGCTTTAAACTTGATCAAAACGACATGATTAATCATATCGACCTCTCCTTATGGTTTTCCCTAAGCGGAATCGATTTCATGGATGATTCACAATATCGCATCTAACAGATAAATCCAAAAGAGAAATTTGTATATCATCGGAGTTTATTTTTTTCTGGCTATTTTATCGATTCCGATCATGATTATGCCGCTTGCGATATATATCAACCCGGCGCCGACGATCGTAAATTTGATGATGGCGCATGTGCGCGCTACAGCGGGAAGCCATAGCTGTTTTGAATTGAGCAACAGGGCAAACAATACTGAATTTTCAACGGCATCGCATATGGCAGCCAAAAACTGCGTCCAGGCCAAAATGGCGCCTGCATTGGCCAACAGCAGTCTACGCTTCACAAGTGCTTTGCTCACCTGGGTGCAGGCCAATGACAGAAAAGCGGCATAAACGATTAAAAAAAGGTAGTCCAGCCCCAGGCTGCCGGCGGCATGTTTTTTTGCCTGCCCATTCCAGGAGTTCAGTATCTGGCGAGATGCGTCTACATTTTTTGCCAGTTCAAAGGATACGATCCCTCGGGGGGCTACTGGTGTCCTCAAAGGCCCATCTAGCATGCGCATTGCCATCAAAAGGAAGGCGCTTATAATCAAGGCCGCAACCAGGGCTTTTTTCCGAGCGGGATCTGAATATCGTTCAAATGGTGTTGGCCAACGCATTTGTGTTCCGGCGCAAAAAGATCGGATCTTGCTGAGTGGCTTAGGAATAACACTTCTTTAATCAGGAGATCTGTTAACAGACCGCAGCTTCAACTTGAGATAATCTATCGCTCATTTTTATGGGATGCAATCGAATTCTTCGTGCTGATTTCAGACAAAAATAAGCGTCAGAAAAGAAAATGAACCCAAAGGGTTTCTTCCCGAGGGTGATCTATTTGAGGCTGGTGAACTGGCTAGGGTTACCCATGCGGCTAAGGTTTTGGGGATGGTGCTTAATTACGGCTACAGCACAGTGGCCCAATTTTAGAGATGGATCTCAGTTCTTGAGTGCTGCCAGGTAGGCTTGTTCAGAATAACCCTGAATTCCTTTGCCGTTTATGACAACAAAAGGCACTGCCCGCCGGTTGGTCATGGTCATCATTCGACGAGCGGCCCGCGGGTTTCTGTCGATGTCATAAGTTTTATACTTGATTCCCCGTGAGCGGAAAAATTGCTTGGCCTTATTACAATACCCGCACCAATCGGTTTCATAGATCTCAACGGTCGGCGCTTTGGCAGCGATTTCCTCTTCCGGAGAATTTTTCAATATATCAAAAATGCTGGGATCCAGAGTGTCCTTGGTGGCTTTAACTGGAGCCGGGCCGCGATCAGCAGGCGCCGGGTTGGAAGATGGAACGGTATCATCTTTAACCTCGAACGCATCTGAATTATCACGGGTCGGGGAATCCGAATAATGGGTAATACCGTTTTCATCAACCCATTTGTAAATTTCAGCTGAGGATACACCAAGGGTCAACATCAGCAGCAAAAAGACTATCAAAATACCTGGAATCTTCATTTTTTTACCCCGAATAAAAGTTGCGTGGGCCCATTCGGCGCATGATAGCGGCGCCCATTTATGATTTAAAAGGGCCGTTGAGCCACATGACAGTCCGCATTTGGCCCATACCGGTATATTGAATGGTTTATCGGCAAAATAGATGGAAGAGTTGAGTAAAACCTGGCGGGAAAGAGGCCACTTGCGACTTAACTGCTTTATTTTGCTTTAGATGCGACATTTTTTGGCTTCCGGCGTTCATTTCGCTGCCAATCGATTTGGTTTTTTATTTCACTGAGAATAAAAGAGCTTTTGAGGCTCAATGCAATTTCCGTCTCGCTGGGTTTCGCGGCACCGGCATCGGTTACAAAGCGTTGAACCGCAATTAGGGCTTCTTTGATATTTTCGTGGAACAGACCCACCCTGATCAAACTGTTTTTTGCGGGGCCGGTTTTCAGATTAATTTTCCAAAATGGATCCTTAGACGCTGCATCTGCAGACGGCTGGGACACCGGTTTTTTACGCTGAAATTTTATCTGGTTGCCGATCTCATTCAGCATAAAATAGCTTTTAATGGCACTGGACACTTCGGTTTGAGAGGGCTCGACTCCGGTTGTTACGTGAACATATTTAAATACCGTCAGAATCGCATCAGTTAGGGACGGACTCAGGCGAATCAATTTTGGCAAAATATGCTCCTATACCTGGTCAATGCTTACACCAAGATACGCTAATTTAATCTTCTTTACCATCTAAGCGATGCGGGCTGCCATGAAGTGATGGCGCCGATCCAGCCGAAGTAGTCTGCAGCTACAAAGGCTGGATTGGCGTGCTGGAGTGATGGGTAATGGATCCTATCTGCTAGCACTGCAGCTTCCGGCCAACAGTGAGCAGATATTTTTCTGCTGCGACAATTGGCGCCGATATCGCATCTTTCACTTTTATATATAAAAAAATATAAAAATTTAAGATAGTTGTCAAGTTTTTCGATTCGTGAAAATGATGCCTGATCCCTAAATTTGTCATGCAACTTGCGTTCACTGTGCTTTGATCGACCCGATGGTTTGAACCACCACGGGATACCCCTCCAGGGTAGCCGGTATTTTAGCCGGGGTGTCCGGATGTAATCCGTCCACCCCTACGATGATAGCCTGATTGCCGCCTGGGTCCAGCCCAATTCCGATTGAAACCACTCCCGGTAATTTCAACCATCGTGCTTCATGTTGTTCTTTAACCTCTTGAATGGATGGTGACATACCCATATCATCTCCCATCGCCAACAGGGGAAAGATCAGGATGGCCAAAGCAACCGTTCTCATAGTGACACCCCCAAGGCGTTAAATACATTTTCAATGCGATTGATGATGGTCGTCGTGTCGCTGCCGGCGAATAAAAGTCCGGTCAAACGGTTGTTGTCGTCCAGAACCGCTGAACCACTATCGCCCCCCTGACTCATTGCACCGGCCAGTAGTTGATCAGTGAAGACGGCCACTTGCCCGGCACCGTATTGAACATTGGCGGTGACATCGACCTGTTGAATTTCGCCGGTTGTAAATCCTGTGGTGCGTCCGCTCTTTTTGATGGCCATACCCAGTTCCCCGGTGACGGTTCCTTCAACAGGTCCGGTATTCAAGATGTCATCTTTCACATCTGCTACATTCAGCGGTGCAGCAATCGCAGCATCCACCAGGTTGTCTTCCGTTTGTATTTTGACCACCTCATAGCGGGTATTGCTGCTAATCACTCGGCAACCCAGATTAAAAACAGAGATGACTGCATTGGCAAATTGGCACTCACTGGGTTCACCTTGAAATGTGATGGGAACAAACTGCGTCAGATTTGCAATGTGATCTTGTGGGAAATTACCGCCATCAAACGGGCCGGGTTGCAAGATGGCGTCGCCGATTTCAGCTGCATTGCTGTTGGCCAGCACATGATTGTTGGATAACATAACGGGTTGGCCGTTTTTTTTCACCCAGCAGCCCAGCGTCCCGGCGGTGATTCCAACGTGCCCGACACTGACACCGCCGGGTGCTGGACGAAATCGATCGGTTGGTGCTTGCAGTGCACGGATCACACCGCTTTGTACGACATCGGTGGGGGTACCGTCAACGGTTGCGGGAACCATCTCTTGGGCGGAAAGTCGGGCAGCGGGCAATTTTTCTTTTACCGAGCAGACAATACACAGCTGATCTGTTTTGATGCCGCCACTGACTTTATAACCGATACCGGTGGCCACAACATTTAACCGTTCCAAAAGCGGTCGGCGGTGGGTACTTAAAATGCTCCGGATTCGATACATCTCATCTGCCATAATGTCCTCCTTTCAGCAAAAATGCGTGAATATGTCTATGACGGATGGGCTGAATTCTCCCTGAGCACTTTGAAGTTTAGTCTGAAGAGAAGTATAGGCTAAAAAACAACAATGTCAATATAACTATATATCAACACCCTTTGGGATCATCGTGGACTACGATATAGGGTTTTAAAATCATTCAGAAAACAGACGATAGGTGGTTCAGCGCAGAATTGCGGAGGTGTACGGCAGAAAAACCAGACGGCTATAAAACCATCAGCGAAACAAATCAAGCATCGTCGCTTTCATCTGCCTGTTTAGACGATAGGATCTGATTTAATATGACCCCTATCAGAATTGCCAAGGCGACACCTTTAAGGGAAAATGCCCCGGCTGAAAAAGTAATGCCACCGATTCCAGACACGACAATAACCAGCACCATCAGTATATTTCTAAATTCCATTAAGTGTGATGGTTCCTTCTGCAGGCAATTTATACCCATTACAATTAGTGCGCCAAAACATAAAATAAGAATGCCACCAATAACCGCATCTGGTATGGTTTGGAGAATGGCGCTCAATTTCCCGCAAAAAGCCAAAAGCATGGCCAGAACAGCGGCCCAGATCATTATGGCGGGTCGCCCTTTTTGGAAAACAGTCACAAGACCGGTAATTTCGGGGTAAATGCGTACCGGTGGTCCGCCGATAAAAGACGCAATTGTGCTGGCTACGCCATTGCCCAGCAAGGTACAATGAATACCAGGTTCTTTGAGGTAATCTTTGTCTGTCACCTCACCAATAGTGCAGATATCGCTAAAATGGATCAAGATCGGCGCAATGACTGCCGGTATCAGGAAACCAATAGCGCTAAGATTGAATTCAGGCAAAACAAAAGAGGGAACGGCAAGCCATGGCGCTCCGCTAACCCCGGAAAAATCAACAATTCCAAACGGGATAGCGACTAAATATCCGGCGAGAAGTCCGCCTGCAATCGGTAAAAGCTTCAGTATGCCCCGGCCCAATAAAAAAATGATAATGGTCACCACCAGTGTTATGGCAGCAATCAATAAGCCGATTTTGTCCGGTATCGGATGCGCAGGATTTGACTTTCCCAGTGCCATGGAAACAGCTACGGGTGCCAGCATCAGCCCGATGACCATTATAATGGGTCCGACCACAATCGGTGGAAATAGGCGCTGAAAGACACTGCGGCCTTTCCAGTAAATCAAACCACCGATGCCCGTATAAACCAGGCCGGCTGCTACCAGTCCGCCGAGGGCCGCCGGCAGGCCCCATTTTTGGGTCGCCACCATAATGGGAGCTGTGAAAGTAAAGGACGATGCCAAGAAAACCGGTATTTGCCTTTTGGTGAAGCCATGAAATATGAGGGTCGCAGCACCAGCGGTAAACAAAGCGACGCTAGGGTCCAAACCGGTGAGGATGGGCACGGTGATCAACCCAGCAAATGCGACCAGCAGGATTTGTACACTGAATAAACTGTCTGGAAAACTTAATTTATAATCTGTTATCCAATCCTTGACGGCCATGCCTACGCTGGTCCTCTGATGGCTGAAGATAAGGTGACAGAATTAATGATGTCAGCTGGGTTTATTTGGTACCAAATATTTTATCGCCCGCATCGCCTAATCCGGGCAATATATATCCGACATCGTTTAGTTTTTCATCTATGGCGGCAACCCAAATTTCAACATCGGGATGAGCCGTTTGCAACCGTTCGATGCCTTCCGGCGCAGCGACCATAAAAATCCCTTTGATATCTTTGCAGCCGGATTCTTTTATCAGATCAATCGTGGCGATCACCGTACCGCCGGTTGCCAGCATGGGGTCCAAAATCAATGCAATCCGCTCCTCCATCTGGCTTGTCATCTTGACATAATACCGGATCGGTTCAAGGGTTTCTTCATTGCGGTAAAGGCCGACAACGCTGACTTTGGCCGTGGGTATCAGATTAAGGACGCCGTCCATCATACCCAGGCCAGCCCTTAGAATCGGTACGACGGTGATTTTTTTGCCTTTAATTTTTTCAACTTCAACTTCACCGGCCCAACCCTGGATGGTGACGCTTTCTGTTTCCAGATGTTTAGTGGCTTCATAAGTCAAGAGATTGGCCAGTTCTGAAGCAAGGTCACGGAAATCTTTGGTGGTAATATCATTTTCCCGCATGAACGCTAATTTGTGCTTGACCAAAGGGTGATCTACGACATGTACCGGCACGGGGACCTCCTTTTGCGATAGGTTAAGAGCATGGTAAGACAGGTAGGAGAAATACAGATACAGCTGTATCGTGAGTCATTAATTGCAGCTTCGTATATGCAATTAATACCCCTGTGTCAAGACAGAAGAAGATTTAAATGGGGGCTAAAATTCGCCTAAAGGTCGCTTAAAGGTATATGCGGCAGGTTCTTTAATCAGCTTTTTAGTCGCCATATCGGTGTTGTCACCGCCAGCCGAAAACGGCAACGAGACCAGCCAAAAAACCGATCCAACCGCTGTGGCTACTATACCGATGGGCCGTACAACAATGGTGTCATACATCATGGCGCCGCCGCCGGGTTCTTTGGCTTCGAAATAATCCTGAGCCTGGGCTGAAGTCGCAAAGGGCAAGCAGATCAAAGCCGCGATCACACCGATAACTGCCCATTTCTTTGTTAAGTTCATAACTGCCTCCTTAACCTATCTATCGTCCAGAACTTGAATTTCATTAGTAATTTCCGAGCCGATGCAGTGCGATCTAAGAAATATACGTCGCGTATCCGACCGTCAAGATCTATTTTATTGCGGTCAGCACTCGGAAAAGCAATGGGTTGAATCCCATTTCACTTAAGGCTATATTAACATTAATTTTTTAATATGTATACGCATTTGTTAAAAAAAATTAAAGATTATAAAGATATACGTTTTGGGGCCGGTGGTAACGCGCTGTCACCCAAAATGATTTTTAGACCATCTTTCCGGTTTGATAGGAGGGTTGAACCTTAGATTTGATTAACCGGGAGACGTTACCGATAATTTTAGCGTCGCTTTAATGATCGAGTGGCATTCTGCCAGCCGAATCACCGACCGCCGGGCCATTGTTGCCCATATGGGAAAAATCTGTTGCTGATAATAACACCATGACAGCCGATAATTCAAACATCGAAGTCGCGGTTGCTTTACCGGTTTACCAGACCTTCACATACAGCGTGCCGCCTTTTTTAAGTGCTTTTATCGCTGTTGGTAAACGCGTTCTGGTTCCATTCGGGCAACGCCGTGTAACCGGCTACATTCTGGACGCTGCAACCGAAAGCAAGCCCAGCGATATCAAAGACATATTGGATGTGCTCGATCAGGAGCCACTCTTTCCGGATGCGATGATTCCATTTTTTCAATGGATATCTGATTATTACAAACATCCCATCGGTGATGTTGTCAAAAATGCGCTTCCCGGTGGTCTTAACCTTTATGATTATGCGACCCTTTCGATCACGCCACAGGGTCAGGATGCGTTAAAAAATAACACCGCCACTGCCCTTAAAGGGTCGGTATTAAAGCTGCTTTTATCGGGACCCTTCCGCCTCAAGCACCTCAACGATAAGTTAGATGAAAGGGTGCCCGGAGCGCTTATTCAGGCCCTACTGCATTGCGGATGGGTATCAAAAACCCGTGAATTGAGACCGGCGCCGACCCGCACCCGTACCGAGCGCTATATCGCGCTTGGAAAGCCGATTGCATCTACGGATCGGCTTTCAAAGGCCCGCCGAAAGGTCATCGAGATCATCGATCAGCAAGGGGAGCTGTCAATGCCGGAGCTCAAAAAACAGGTGCCCACTGCAGCTCGCCTGGTCAGGCTGCTTGAAAAAGATGGGTATCTGATCATTCGACACAAACGTGTCTATCGCGATCCTTTTGGGGAGCCCATACGTGCAGATACAGCGCATGACTTGAATTCCGAACAGCAAAGTGTTGTGGCACAGGTCAACAAAAGCATGCGCAGCGGCTTTGCCACCTTTCTTTTGCAAGGTGTCACCGGCAGCGGCAAAACAGAAGTTTATATGCAAATTGCCAATAGCGTCCTTAAACAGCAGAAATCCGTTTTGGTCTTGGTTCCTGAGATTGCTCTGATCACCCAAATGGAGCGTCGTTTTCGTGCCCGATTTGGAGAACGCATCGCCGTCCTTCACAGTGGTCTATCTGCCGGTGAACGCTTAGATCAATGGAGTCTGATCCAGCAGGGAAAAGCGCAGATTGCTATCGGCGCGCGATCGGCTATTTTTGCGCCTTTTCCGGCTGTCGGTCTGATTATTGTAGATGAAGAGCATGATGCCTCCTACAAACAGGAAAGTAACCTGCGCTATAATGCCAGAGATCTTGCAGTGGTCAGAGCCAAGCAGAATGATTGTATTGCATTGCTAGGGTCGGCAACACCGTCGATCCAATCTTACCACAATGCCCGGGCCAAAAAATTTATTGAAGTCAATCTAAAACAGCGGATCGAGCAGCGTTCGTTGCCGGCCATAAAAATTGTGGATCTCCGTGAAAGCATGGGATTTCGGGGTATTCGCCGTTTTATTACATCTGAATTGCAGCGCTCAATGAAAGAAACACTTGATCGCGGTGAACAAGTCTTGCTGTTTATCAATCGTCGCGGGTTTGCCAGTTTTGCGCTCTGCCAATCTTGCGGTCAGGCGCTGCGCTGCAAACATTGTGATATTTCCCTGACCTATCACCAAAAGGCCAACGCTCTTCGATGCCATTACTGTGGGTACTCTCGTGCGGCAACCAACAGCTGTGACAGTTGCAGATCATCGGAGATTAAAAAAATTGGACTGGGTACGGAAAAAATTGAGACGACGGTGCAAGCACTTTTTCCAAAGGCCCGCATCGCGCGTATGGATCGGGATACGACCACCCGCAAAGGCAGCATTTTTAAAATGCTCAAAGGTCTGAACGACCAGTCCATCGATATCTTGGTGGGCACCCAAATGGTGGCCAAGGGTCACGATTTTCCGAATATCACTTTGGTGGGAATTATCTGTGCGGATTTATCCTTAAGTTTTCCTGATTTTAGAGCCGGTGAGCGAACATTTCAGCTGATTGCACAGGTGGCCGGCCGAGCGGGCAGGGGCGCATCACCGGGCCGGGTTATTTTACAAACCTATAATCCAGAACATTTCAGTATATCGGCGGCTAAAAATCAGGATTTTAAGGCCTTTTACAAACAGGAAATCAATTTCCGCCAAACATTGAAATATCCGCCGTTTTCAAGAATAATCCAACTTAAAATTTCTGGTAAAGACCATCAATTGACCCGTGACCATGCCGCTGCCCTCGGAAAGGTTTGCCTGTTGCTGAAAACCTCAAAGGCCTCTGTTTATGAAACCGTTGAGATTTTGGGGCCGATTGAATCTTCGTTGGCTAGAATTGCCCGCCGATATCGATGGCAAATTCTTTTAAAAGCTACGCGCGCCAAAGCGTTGCATCAATATATCGGTCAGCTCATGGCTGACCATCCGGGGATGTTTAACAATCGTAGGGTAAGGGTGGTCGTGGACGTCGATCCGGTCTCCCTCCTCTAAAACCGTTTTATAAGCAATCATATTTTGCCCGATAGCGGTGTTACTCATCGTCGAAATTTACTCGCGTACTATAATGTACGCTCCGTCATTTCGACGACTCGCGCCTTGCTATCAGACAAAATCTAATCACTTCTAAAACGGTTTAACAATTTAAAAAAATACACTCGGACGAAACATAAGCGCTATTTGACCGGTTTAACCTTAAAACGATTTGGTTCGCCCGTTGGGCCCGTTGAGCCCGTTTGCCGGTTAAAAATGGAATCTAGCCTATTCAACAGGTCAAGCGGCAACCGGCTAACCTGTATATGACAATTAAAGGGTAACGTATGAGTGGCAAATCAAATATAACCGCTATGGGTTCTGACGGATGAAATTGAATGTCGACTTTTTAGCGGGAAATTGATTCTAATGGATGCAGAAAAACAAAGCGTTTCAGATGCTTAATTGCCGACTTCTTGACATCTATCAGCAGGCAACATAAAATTTCTATAGTCAGTCAATTTTGAGGTTACGGAAGGAGTTAGCCTGATGCAAAAAGTGACAGGTGCAATCTTAATATTGATCCTAATGATCATTTGCTTTGGAACACTCGCGTATAGCGCCAAAGCAGTTGATACACCGGTCGTTTTGGCGACCCTCTATTTTAAAATGGATTCCGCCGAGATCGATCCGAAATTCAAAAAGGATCTAAAGAAAATTCAGGCAGCGCTTGAGGCCGCTCCAGACATGGGGCTGCGTATTGTAGGCTACGCCCACCAACCAGGCGACCTCCGCAAAAATCGTGAGGTTATCCAAAAACGGATTCAGGCTGTTCAGCAATGGTTTTCAATGCAAGGCATTGCCAAAAACCGCCTGAAAGCCAAAACCTTTATCGACAGAAAACCGCCGGTGCAAAAATTGAAAACCGAAGATGCGGCACCCCGAGAGCGTGTTGAGATTTTGCAGATTTCCTTGAAGCAGCCGCTGGCGGTTGTCCCGGCGCCTGCCCACCAATTCGAACCGGTGGCTGAAGGCCAGGAAGTTGCCCATGCATTTATCGTTCAGAACAAGGGCTCTGCACCGCTTGAAATTAAGCGCGTCAAAACCGACTGAGGGTGCACAGCGGCCTCTTATACGAGGCAAATCCCTCCCGGCGGTGAGGGCAAGGTTACACTAAAGGTAAATACACATAGTAAGGGCGGCCATACGATCCGAAAACACGCCACCTTATTTACAAATGATGAACAAAATCCACGCTTGAAGCTGACCATTTCTGGAAACGTCGATAAATTTGTCACCATTCGGCCCAAGCGGGTAAAATTGCGGGGCATTGCCGGAGATGAGATCAAAAGCAAAGTGACAATTACCCCCAGAAAGAAATATCCGTTCAAAATTGTGAAGGTCAGCGCCAAAGACGGCAAAGACATCCGATTCGAACTGTCTGAAGAAAAAGGTGAAAAGGGGCCGGTTTATGCGCTGTTGATCGAAAACAAACGGTCGCAAAAAGGGCGCTATTTCGACATGATCACTCTGGAAACCGACAGCAATATCCAACCCAAACTCAGCATCAGGGTGTATGGTGATCTACGGCAACGGGCTGACGACAAAAAAGAGCAAACCCAGTAAATCCAAATGAAAAATATTCGTGTGGTTGCATTTGACTGTGACGGTGTTCTTTTCGATACTGAAGCGGCCAACTGGGCCTATTACAATCATCTTTTGGAGCATTTTGGCAGACCGACACTGACAGCGGATCAGTTTGCCTATGTCCACCAGCATACGATAAATGAATCCATTGTGCACTTGTTTGGCAGCCAGGAGGCCATCGCTGCGGTACACGCCTATCGTGAGCAGTTGGATTACGGCGAGTTTCTTAAATACCTGAAAATTGAGCCTCACCTGACCCCGCTGCTCAATAGGATAAGACCTCAGATAAAAACAGCCATTGCAACCAACCGTACCGATACAATGGACCGGCTGCTCGCTGAATTTAAACTAGTGGAATACTTCGATCTAGTGGTCACGTCTGTGGATATCCCGCGTCCGAAGCCACATCCGGACATGCTGCTTAAAGTATTATCCCATTTTGGCATTGCTTCGAATCAGGCCATATACGTTGGTGATTCGCAGGTGGATGCCGAAGCTGCCAGTGCGGCAGAAGTGCCTTTTGTTGCTTTTCGTAATGAAGCGTTAACGACGCCTTATCATATAGAAAATTTAAAAGAACTTGAAAGCTTACTGGAGGTGTAGACATGTCGGATGAGCCTGTTGAATTCAACAATCAAGGGGAAAGTGAATCGGGGGATGAATGGGAAAACCGGACTTTGTGCAGTGATGAAAGTTGCATTGGTGTCATTGGGCCGGACGGGCGTTGCAAAGAATGTGGTCGCGCTTATGAAAAAGATCCTTCTGAAGATGAAGAGCGCTCTGCTGAAATGCCAGATGACCAGCCGGCCGATGTTACAGATGACAAAGCGCCTGCTGCGTCCGACACTGATGATGAGTGGGAAAACCGCACGCTATGCAGTGATGAAAGCTGTATCGGCGTGATTGGACCCGATGGGCGCTGTAAGGAGTGTGGGAAATCCTATAGCGGCTAGTTTTGGATGGCCCAGCGATTGAAAACCTTCTCTATGCCAGCGCGATTTCTATTATAGACCCTCTCCAAAATTGTCACCACCGTGTTTCAAATCCGGCAGCGCCAAAATTGACGAATGCCGGATATCCTGTTAATATTATTTTATATCCCTCATAAAATGGTGCGGGCGCATGCCGGAGCTTCGGCTGCACCCTGCTGGATGTAAATCGAATGTGGAGTCGCCTGTGTATCTGATTGATCTCATTCCGACGCCCATGTGGCGAGATATCGTCGATATTCTATTTCTGACCGTTGTCGCCTATCAGTTGTATGTATGGTTCCGTGAAAGTCGCGCGCTGCGTGTCATCATTGGCCTGGTGGCTCTGGGGGGCGTTTATTCGTTGGCCAAACTATGGGACCTCTATCTAACCACGTGGGTCTTTCAGATATTATGGCAAGTACTTCTTATTTTATTGCTGATACTGTTTCAGAGTGAAATCCGCCAGGTACTAGAGCGCGTCAGCCCAATGCGATATTTGCGATCTCGGCGGCGAGCGTTTAAAAAGACTTTTGGCCGCGAATTATCACAGCTGCTGTTTGAGATGGCTGACGATCGAACAGGTGCTTTGCTGGTGCTAGCCCGAAATGACAATCCTTCTGAATTCATTCATGCCGGGCAGACGATTATGGCGCTGCCCGATCCGGCTTTGATCAAAAGTATATTTAATCGCTATGCTCCCGCACATGACGGCGCCATCATTATAAACCAGGATCGTATTACCCAAATGGGTTGTATCCTGCCGCTGTCCGAGAATGAAAATTTACCGACTCAATATGGCACCCGGCACCGCGCGGCATTGGGTCTATCTGAAGTCACGGATGCTGTTTGTCTGGTGGTTTCTGAGGAACGCTCGGAGGTGGCCACCGTTTCAGACGGCAAGATTGTAACTTGGCAAGACCCTGATGCGTTAACGGCCCATCTCAATGAAGTCATCGGCGGTCCCCAGATCAATGTGCCTGCTTTAAAAGACTTCCTAAAAGGACTATTGATTGAAAACTGGCGTGTTAAACTCAGCGCTCTGGCGCTGGTTACCATCGCCTGGGTGGCTTTGGCGAGCCAGCAAGAATCAGAGCTGACTGTAGCGGTTCCCGTGCAACATACCAATATGCCCAGTCAGCTTGTTATCGGACAGGGGTCAACTCCCACGGTGGATTTAACCCTATCGGGTCGACGCAACAAGATCCGGACCTTGAGAGATCAAGATGTGCAGGTCAGTGTAGACTTGAGTAATTTCGATGCTGGCAAGCACCAGGTCAGGCTCTCTGCCAAAAACATTTTCTTGCCTTTCGGTGTCAAAATTGATCAGGTCGCCCCGCAAAAAATACTGGTCAGTCTGCAAACCCAATCCGAAAGTCAAAAATCAAACGAGAATCCCCCCGCTGAAAAGCACGCTTTTTAACAGCCGATCCCATGATATTGATCACGCAAAGCCGCTAAGCCGCAAAGCATTATATTTTTTAACCTAAAAAATTCTTGGCGACTTTGCGCCTTTGCGAGAGGCTTAAAGCATTAGCTCATTTTTATCTACTTCAGCGGTAGCGTAATCGTAAAAACGGCACCGCCGCCTTTTTCGTTGTTGGCAACAATGTAACCTTTGTGATCCTCAATGATGCCATGGCAAATGGACAAGCCCACGCCCATTCCCATGGTTTTTTTGCGTGTGAAGAACGGATCAAAAATTTGTTCCAGATCTGCTTTGGCGATACCCGGTCCGCTGTCTTTGACTTGGATAACCAGTTCTTTATTTCGATTGAACGTGTCGATAAAAATGTCACCGCTATGAGCTGGGTTTTCTTTCAGCTTCTTTTGAAAATCGGCATCACCGGTTATGGATTCGACAGCATTGTTGATCAGATTCATGAAGACCTGCCCCAACTGTTGCGGTGAGGCAGTTAACTTTGTTTTTGAGGCTTCCATATTCAGATTAATCTTTACCCGGCTTTTCGTCAGGAAACTGCGCACCAGCGTTGCAGTGTTTTCAATAACCTGATTGATATCGACCGGCTGCTTTTTCTCTTTACCCGGCCGATTAAGATCGATCAGGTTGCGGACCGTATCTCGAATGCTTTCAAATGCACTTTTAACCAGATCCAACTGCTCTAATAATTTTTTATCTTTTTTATGCTGGTTCTGGATAACATTAATCAGGGCCGTTATGCCTTGAAGCGGTGAATTGATTTCATGTGCAATGGAAGCGGCCAACTGGCCGGTGGCGGCCAGTCTTTCAGAGCGGATCAGCTGGTTCTGAAGCATTTTCGTCTGTGTAATATCACGGGCGACACACAAATAGCAGAATTCTCCCAAATAGGTAATATAACGGCAATTGATTTCATTGGGTATGCGGCCGTTGGTTTTGGACATCAGGTTCAGCTCAAACCGTGCTTCTTTGTCACGGCTGACTTTTTCCATCGTGTTTTTGATAAAAGAGATTTGATCGGCTTCAACCAGGTCGCTGATATTTAAATTCAACAATTCTTCTTTGGTATACCCGGTGGTTTCAAGAACGCGCTCGTTGCTTTCAATAAACTGCCCGTTGCGATTGAGAATAAAGACACCTTCAGCAACATTATCAAACAACTCTTTGTAGCGCATCAACTCTTCGGCCTGTTTGAATTCTGTTGTATTGGACGCAATGATGGTGGCCGCGACCACTTTGCCGCTAATACGCAGCGGACCGACACGGTAAGTGTACCAGGTGGCATCGGTGTTTTCACCTATCAGAACTTCAAAACTGTCGGTTTCTCCGGTTCGAAACACACTGTCAACACTTTCCATGGCCATTTCCTGATACGGCTGCGGTAGAAAATCATAAAAGCATCTTCCCATCATTTGATCCGGTGAAAGTAGGCCGGTAGATTGGTTGATAAAGTGAATCGTGCCCTCGCGATCAACAGTCGTGATGATGTCCGGTGCGGTTTCCACCAATGACCGCCACAGCTCCTCCGATTCATCCAACTTTTTCTTGGCCAGTTTTAACTTATTGATGATGGATTGGGCGTGGGATCCGAAAATTATAAACAGACACAATACGATAACCCGGATATAGACATCATACAGATCAGGGCCGAAAAGTTCAGCGATCAAATTAAACCGGTTGGAAAAAAACAGGTTTAAAATAGAGTCCAGAACCCAGTAAATGGTTGCGATCAGAATAACGGTCAAAACCATATTGTCCGCTAAACCTTCATTCTCCAAGGTAAATTCAGTTTTCATTTTGGATTCTCTCTTTAAATGGCGCATTGCGTCTCAGTGGGCACTTGCGTGCCGATCTTTTTTTTGTGCTTGCCAATTTGTTACACATTTGAATTATTTTGGTTTGTTCATATAAAAAAACATGCGCTTGCGCCACATGTCATTGTTGGTGACACAAACATCGCCAAGGTCCTCCCGGGAAGCGATAATGGTGCCAAAATCTTCTGGAGACAGCTCGCCGCATGCATCTCCCGACCATGCGGTAAAATCCGGTTCCACGGAAATAAATTTTTCGAAGATATCTGCGGTTACCGAAATACTGCAGCCCATTTCCGGTATGACAATGGTATCATTTTCTTTTTTTTCATCATAAACATAGTAGGCAATCATTGTTCCTCCTGCTTTGGATCATGAAATGTATTTGCAGAACAAGACTGTAGGTGTAAAGGCGATGGTCGTTTTGCGGGGCCGTTATCCAATATTTCATCAGCCGCTTTCATCAGCCGTATTGATAAAATAGATGATGGACCCCAAACTTTTCAAGAACTTTTTACAAATTGTTATCATCGACAGCAATCCGGCAAGCCATCGCAGAGGTCTCCCTCGGGGCAAAAATGGAAATAAAAGTTGATTTTTAACCCAATTTGACATAAAAAACACCAACCGATTAAATGCTTGGAGGCCCAAATGGGTTTTTTAATGGCTGCAAAGAAAACATCAGATAAAAAAGATTCCAACAAGCACGATCGTCGCTCAAAAGTCGATCGGCGACAATTTTCTTATACTGAGTACATTCCCGAAAGGCGGTCAAATGAAGACCGACGCAAGCCTGAAAAAGAAGAGCAAAACAGGGAGTGACTTAAAGCACATTTGCCAAATGCGATCATCAAAAAAGGAATCAGCTTCAATCTGATTCCTTTTCGTTTTTATGACGCGTTTGTATTCGGCCTATTGAATGCCAACACTTTTGGTATGATGAGTATATAAATGAGGGTGTTAACAGTTTCCGACCGGGTCGAACCCGTCTTATATGATCAGTTTGATCCCCACCAGTTTGAGCGTATTGAACTTATTCTGGCCTGTGGTGATCTGCCGCCGGAATATCTTTCATTTTTATCGGATCGACTGAACGCACCGCTTTATTTTGTGCGCGGCAACCATGATCTGCGCCATGGTCAAAAACCGCCTGGCGATTGTACACATTTGGCCCATGATTTGGTTGAATTTAAGGGTAAAACCATTCTGGGATTGGAGGGCTCGCGTTGGTACAACGGCGGCCCCCACCAGTATACCGAGCGGGAAATGCACTGGAAGATTCAGCGGTTGCGTCCGCGAATCTGGTGGCGAAAAGGTGTAGATATCGTTATCACCCATGCGCCGCCGCGACACATTCATGATGCGGAAGATCGATGCCACAAAGGCTTTAAGAGTTTTCGGTGGCTGATCGAGAAATATACACCGACTTATTTCATTCACGGGCATATCCATGCCCATTTTGACGATGCATCCCAGCGCATAACCGTATACAATCATACCCGGGTGATCAACACCTTCGGGTATTATGTGTTTGATATGGATGACAACGGCAAACCTTAACGGGTTGCACCCGGGTTCGAAACCTATAGGGCAATTCTGATGCTTAAATCCTTCAAAGAGGTCCAGAAAAATGAAGCGGCCTATGAAACCCGCGATCGCGGCATCCGCTCGGTTCCCATGACACAAATCGTCGGCAGTGTTGGCCGTTATCTCGATTTTGACGATCGCTTTGGAATCCGTTCACATGTGCCTGTTGAACGGCTTGAAAAAATCAAGAGCAGGATGCGCTCGGGCAAAGTACTGCCCCCTGTTAAGCTTTTTCAGATTAAAAATGAATACTATGCGCTGGATGGCAATCATCGCATCTCAGCGGCCAAGGAACTGGGCCATGACGAAATTCGGGCCAAGGTAACCGAATTTATTCCTTCTAAGGGATCTCTGGAGAATTTGCTGTATCGTGAAAGAGCCCATTTTGATGACCAAACCCAGTTGCCACATACCATTGAGCTGACGGATTTTGGCCAGTATGAGCTTCTGATCGAACAGATTTCACGCCATCGGGATTATCTTGACGGTCAGAGCAAGGGGCCGGTGACGCTGCCGGATGCTGCCAGAGATTGGTATAAAACTATTTACCGGCCCCTGCATGCCATCATAAAAAAGGGAAATTTAATCGATCATTTTCCAGGTCGAACTCTGGCGGATCTGTATACCTATATATCGGTTCACCAGTGGGAAAAAAATGACCACGATCTCAGATACGGAATCGGTATCAGTCAGCTGGTGCCCAAGACCATGGAGGCATTTAGAGATAAAATGGCCAATTTAAAGGAAACGGAATATCCGGATATGTTGCGCGAGATTACCGCTTTTGTGCTGATTAATGTGTCTGCTAAAAAAGAGGTCCGGCTTGTGGATAGGCTTTTCAAACTGGAGGAAGTCAAAGAGGTGCATTCGGTCCACGGTAGTGTTGATGTCATCGCCAAGATTGTGTTGAAACGCGATCTGGTCTCCTCGGATGCCGAAACCATCGGGGACTTTGTGCACAACAAGATACGGCAGCTTTCGGGTGTGATCAGCTCCCAGACGCTAATTCCGGGGTACTCTAAACAAAAAAACGACTAAATAATTGCCGGTTGAGGAGAATTCCGATAGAGCGGCTTCATGAATAATCACTCGCGAAATCCGTGCAAACTCGTGTATAAAGGCTCGTAGAAAAAAACAGCTAGAAGAAATATAACAATAAATTATATAAGAATATGCGTGATTCAGGAATCCGTAGCTCCTCGCCGATCCCTGTTTTTTTACAACGATCCCTAATGCACTCAAACAGTGCGCGGTATTCGCGAGTGATCATTCATTTCGCTCATCGGGAGCGGTTGAATGAATAATGCCACAACCCCTTAGACAAGTAAAAGCTATTTCAAAAATAGTGGATCACGTCCAAAGGCAAGGCGAAAACCGATTCAAAAGTGGAGTCCGCCTCCGGCGGATTAGTATTCGAGCATTTTGAATCGGTTTTTAACAAAGCCTTTGAGCGTTAGACACATTTTTGAAATAGCTTTTAATCTTCGACAGTGATCGTCCCTATCTTCTGGCGAATAAATCCATGAATCTGGTTTGAAACTTCCCTGTGCAGGATGCGGTCGACGCCGGCGCCGGTGGCGACCGAAACTTGGGTAAAATTTTGATCGATCCGCGTCACTTGCACCGTCACCGGTGTGCCATTTGGTCGTCTTGCTAAAAATTCGGTTTTTAGCTCGTCCGACACTTCCTTTAGAATTGGTATATCTAGATTTTCCAATGCCTCCGAGCTGGCCTGCACGGTGGCACGATAATCGGAATGATAGGTTTCAATTGTGCGGCCGCGCAGTTGGGCACAACCGGCGCTTAGCGTCAGCAAAAGACCCATCATCCAGATGGCTGATTTAAAATAGAGGCGTTTCATATGTTTTCAAATAGGCTCCTTATCATTTCATAATATCTGATTTGCCTGCGATAGTCAAAATACCGCCAATCCCATAAAAGTCCATTTTGTGCCGGTATCTCTTCTGGCCGGAATAAACTGTTGGCCGGATCGATTAAAAACGAAATACCGGCTTCAAGCCGCGCTTTTTCCTTTTGTACTTGCAGATTTAATCAATTTGGTACAAAATTAAGCGGCCGTTCAGTAAAAGCTGCAATCACCGATGGTGTCGCGACCATCGTTTCCCAACTCTTAGCATTTTGGGCACTGGAATTTGACTATGGGAAATCGCAAAATCCTGGTGGTTGATGATGAACGCGATATGCGTATTTTTATCACCACAGTGGTGGAAACTTCCGGATTTGAAGCCACTGCGGCCCGCGATGGAACCGAAGCTGTTCAAAAGGCCAGCACAAACCAACCGGCGCTTGTCATTTTAGATGTCATGATGCCTGAAATTGATGACGGTCTTCAGACCTATCGACACTTTCGTACCGACCCCGCATTATCGTGCATACCGATTATCATTTTATCTGCCATTGCCCGAAAAACATTTTTGCATTCGATCAGATTGTTAAGCCCCGGCCAGGGTTTGGAGTTGCCGGAACCCGAAGCGTACATGGAAAAACCACCGGATGCGGGCGAACTCAGCCGCCTGATTCACGAACTTTTGGGAAGTCAATCATAATTATTTAACATCACCGGCGTTGGTATGTTCAAACTCTTTCATCACATTAGCAGCAGCATCATATCCAAGCTGACGATCCTCGTTGGGCTGATCCTGTTACTGAGCATTTCGATATGGGCCTATTTTAACATCAACTACCAGCATAAAAAAATCATGCAGGGTATTGTTGAAGGTGCCGATGGACTGTCTCATTCCATCAAGCTTGGTATGCACTATGCCATGATGAACAATTTAAGAAAAGATATTACGCTGATCATTAAAAATATTGCTCAAGAGAAAAAACTTGAAAACATCCGTATTTACAACAAGGGCGGTGAAATAAAATTTTCAAATAAAGACGCCGAGGTGGACACCATCACCAACATCAAAGATGAGGCCTGTTACATCTGTCACCGCTCGGAGCCGCCGCTCTCCGAATTGAGCCTGTCGGAAAGAACGCGCATTTTTACCGATTCCCAGGGGTACCGATTGCTAGGCATTATTAGCCCCATTTACAGTGAGCCCGGTTGCGCATCTTCCGTCTGCCATGCGCATCCGGAAGATAAAAAGGTGCTGGGCGCCTTGGATCTGGTGATATCGCTAGACCAGATAGACAAAGAGCTCGGTGTATTTAAGGGCTGGCTGGTGGCCTTTGCCGCCATATTGTTTTTGATCACCTCAGCGGCGATCATATTTTTTATTCTGCGCTTTGTGAAACGGCCTATAAAGAAAATGATTGACGGCACACAGCAGATTGCCAACGGCGATTATTTAAATCAGATTGATGTCGACCAGGTTGATGAGCTGGGCCGGCTGTCGGTTGCCATAGACAAAATGGGCAAAAGAATCGGAGAAAAACAAACCGAACTGAACAAGCAGCGTAATGAATACCAGAATTTGTTTGAGCAGGTTCCTTGCATCATCACCGTTCAGGACCGTAATTATAAATTGATTCGCTATAATCGGGAATTTGACAAGAAATTTAATCCCATGCCCGGTGATTACTGCTATGCTGCCTACAAAGGACGCAATGAAAAATGCGTGATTTGTCCGGTGGAGAAAACTTTTGAAGACGGCATGTCGCATTTCAGCGAGGAAAGAGGCGTAGGCAAAGACGGAAGTCCGACCCATTGGATTGTGCAAACATCTCCGATAACAAATGAAAACGGCGAAATTGTGGCTGCCATGGAGATGAGCCTGGATGTCACCGAAATCAAATTGCTCGAACAGGAGCTCGAAAAATCTGAGAAAAAATACTACGCAATTTTTGATAACATCCCCAATCCCGTTTTTGTTTTGGATATGGATACGCTCGAAATCCTGGATTGCAACACCAGTGTCGAAACGGTTTACGGCTACAAAAAAGATGAGATAATGGCCAGGTCCTTTATGAAGCTTTTTAGACCGGAGGAACAGGACCATTACCGGAATTTGATCAAGACCACCCCGGTTATCAATCAGGCCAGACACTTGGATAAGAGCGATCGCACACTTTTTGTCAACATCCGCATATCACCGCATGAATATCCCGGCGAAAAAGTGTATTTGGTGACCACCAGCGATATTACCCAGCGGCTGGAAACCGAACAGCAATTGATTCAGGCCAGCAAAATGGCAACACTGGGCGAGATGGCCACCGGTGTCGCCCATGAGCTCAATCAACCCCTGTCGGTCATCAAGACGGCCAGCCGCTTTTTTATGAAAAAAATCCGTAAAAATGAAAAAATTAAAGACGATATCCTTCTGACCATGTCTGAGGAAATCGACACCTATGTGGATCGGGCCACCAAAATTATCAATCACATGCGCCAATTTGGTCGCAAATCAGACATTACGCTGGAAAAAGTCCAGGTTAACACCATCTTGGAAAAAGCGCTTGAAATCTTAGGACAGCAACTCAAAGTTCGCGGTATCGAACTGGCGCGTGATTTGGAGCCGAATCTGCCCCTGATCATGGCCGATCCGGATCGCTTGGAACAGGTGTTTATCAATTTGTTGATCAATGCGCGGGATGCCATTGACGAGCGCTGGCAATCCCAACCGCATCCCAAAGACGCCAAAGCCATCCGGTTAAAAACGCGATCCAATGACGGTGTGGTCACTGTTGAGTTTCATGATACCGGAACCGGAATTCCGGAGAGCATTTTAGAACGAATTTTCGAGCCTTTTTTTACCACCAAAAAGGTGGGACAGGGTACCGGTCTGGGCCTTTCCATTAGCTATGGCATCATTCAGGATTGCAACGGTAGCATTCGCGCCGTCTCCCGCGAAGGTGAGGGGACGGGTTTCATCATAAAATTTCCCATCGCAGAAGAAGAATGACGGAAAAATCAATATTACTGGTTGATGACGAAGAGGGAATCCGCAAAGTCCTCAGCATTGCTCTATCAGATTTGGGTTATCAGGTACATTCCGCCGCCAATGGGGTCGAAGCGTTGCGGGTTTTTAAAGCCAAACAACCGCCGATTGTGCTGACCGATATCAAAATGCCTGAAATGGACGGCATTGAACTGTTGCGCCGTTTAAAAAAAATCAGCCCGGATACGGAAATTATCATGATCACCGGTCACGGTGATATGGGTTTGGCTATCAAAAGCGTTAAGTATGAAGCCACCGATTTTGTCACCAAGCCCATTAATGATGAAGTTTTGGAGATTGCATTAAATCGAGCAGCCGAGCGCATAGAGATGCGACGAAAGCTCAATGAATACACCCAGAACCTTGAGCAACTGGTGAAAGAAAAGACACAGCAGCTGGTTGAAGCTGAACGACTGGCTGCGGTCGGTCAGACGGTGGCGGGACTCTCCCATGCCATTAAGAATATTACCGGCGGGCTCAAGGGCGGTGCGTTTGTGCTGGAGAAAGGGATCGAGCTCAATGATCAAAAGTATCTGATGCAGGGCTGGGAGATGATCAAGGGCAATGTTGATAAGATCACCAACCTGTCGCTGGATTTGCTCAACTACGCTAAAGCTACCGATTTAAATATCGAAGCCGGTGATCCTCGCGAGCCGGCTCAAGAGGTCATAGATCTGATGCGCCCTCGTGCCCAGGAATTGGGAATCGAGCTGGTCAGTGAATTTGCAGCAGATTTGCCGGAATGTGACTTTGATACGGATCTCATTTGCCGCTGTCTGCTGAATTTGGTGTCAAATGCAATTGATGCCTGCCGCAATAACGACCCGGATGAGCTGGGCAAAACCGTGACCGTCCGGGCGCAAAAAAGGCGCGGGTGGGGGGTTGAATATCAGGTGCTGGATAACGGTTGCGGTATGACGGCAAAAACAAAACGGAAACTATTCCAACGCTTCTTTTCCACCAAAGGTTCCGAGGGAACGGGCATCGGGTTGATGATCAGCAAGAAAATTGTTGATGCCCATCAAGGCATAATTAAAGTCGAATCGCAAGAAGATGTCGGCTCTACATTTTTCATCAAACTTCCTAAAAAGCCAAATGGATGACATTTTCCTTCATTACCGCCAGCTCGGCGATCTTTTAGACACCTTTTCAATGGGGGTTATGGTCGTGGGGCCGGATCGCAAGATCATTTCTTTGAATCACTCTGCCGAAATTATTACCGGGTACAATGAATCGGATTTGCGCGGCCAATACTGCAGCCAGGTGTTGCTTGACCCGCTGTGCGGCGGCGAATGCTATTACCTGGATGCTGTTGAAAGCGGTCGTCAAACCGGCAGTGTCGATTTTGAGGTCAGCGACAGCCAGACCGGCAAGCACAATATTACGCGGATTATCACACCCATTTTTGGACCGGACCAGACCCCATTGGGGTGTATTGAAGTTTTTCAGGATCATACCGTCTTTAAAGATCTGCTTGAACGCGTGCGACACGATGATCGACGGCTGAAAATTATTCTGGACAACCTCGATATTGGCGTTCTGACAGTTGATCGCGGCGGGCATATCACGTTTTTCAATAACCGGGCCGAAACTATCAGCGGCTTCAACCGCGGCAATGTGCTGGGAAAATCCTGCAGTACCATATTTGGCAAAACCGCCTCCCATGAAATGGTGCTGTTTGAGGAAACCATTGCCGACGGACAAGCACGTTCAACCGCTGAAGGGGAAATCAAGACCCGCGATGGACAGGCCATACCCATCAGAGCCAATTTCATGGCGCTTAAAAATGAGGATGGCCGCATTGTCGGCGGACTGGCGACGATTTCGGATCTATCATTGAAATATCAATTCAACAGTGAAATAAGAGGCCGCTATACGTTTTACGATATGGTCGGAAAGGATCCGGCCATGCAACAGATTTTTGAGATTGTACCGGTTGTCGCGGCCAGTGACGCCACCGTTCTGATTGAAGGCCCCACCGGCACCGGCAAAGATGTATTGGCCAGGGTCATTCACAATGCCAGTAAGCGCTCGAAAAAACCGCTGGTCAAAGTCAACTGCGCAGCATTGCCGGATAATTTGCTGGAATCCGAAATGTTTGGCTATGTCAAAGGCGCTTTTACCGGAGCAGACAAAGACAAACCGGGGCGATTTCAGGAAGCGGATCGCGGCACCATTTTTTTGGACGAAATCGGTGATTTGCCTTTATCGCTGCAGGCCAAACTGCTGAGGGTTCTGGAAGACAAGGAATTTTATCCGCTGGGCAGCCGCAAGACCACCCGGGTGGATGTTCGCATTATATCCGCGACCAACCAGAATCTTGAGCAGTTGGTCAGAGAAAAGCGATTCCGCGAAGATTTGTTCTACCGGTTGAATGTGATGCGTCTGGATTTGCCTGCATTGAAAAATCGGCGGGGTGACATCCCGCTACTCATTTCCCATATTCTAAAGCGCCTGTGTGCGACCCGGGACACGACCGTTGAAAAAATTTCAAACGACGCGCTGGAAGTGCTGTTAAACCATGATTATCCCGGAAACGTCAGAGAATTGGAAAACATCATCGAACATGCCTTGATCGTCTGTCAGGATAAAATGATTGAGCATCATCATTTACCGCTATCCCTTCAGGATGATCTGTCATCCCGCTTGCCCGACGATAAGTCGTCCTTTGAGAAAAATATTGAATACAGCGAGAAAACCCTGATTTTAAATGCCCTGCAAAAACACAACTGGAATAAAGGCAAGACCGCTTCTGCGCTCGATATGAACCGATCCACCTTGTGGCGCAAGATGAAAAAATACAATATTTTCAGCTAATTTATTCTCCACCCCCCCATATCCGATCCGACGCTAACCCGTCACATATTCTGAACACCGACCATCAAACTTAGGAATCATAGCAAAGATGATTGCATTTTGATGCAGTAATTGTTGCAATATGTTGCAGTTCTATAGGTGTATTCAGGTGGATCTGCGGTATTTTTATAAATAATTGTAATTATATAGTAATTAATAAAATTTAAAAAAATTACTCACCAATTTAGGATCATTCGCCTCAATATCATCAAAAATTTGTTTCAATTATGCAACATTCACTTTGGTCGATATTCCGGCGGCATTTCGCTTGATGAATTTTTAAGTAACTAAAATAATTTAAAAATAAATGATTTAAAGTTCATCTTAAAGTGGCTGGCACGTTTGATGCTCATAGTAAGGTTGCACGAACGGGTAAACAACTGTCGCAACGAATCCATAAATTTTGATGGGAAGTAAAAGACTGCCATGAATGCTGTCACCTTAAATACAGACGGCACCATTCACTACGAGGGAAAAGCCGTCGATGCTGAACGGCTCGATTTACTCAGCTGTCAGATTGCACTTGAGGAAGCATACACCCTGAGAAGCTTTTTCAGGATGCTCGAAAAATATGCGCTTTTTAATCAGTTAAATGCGTTTTTCCCCACCTATTCGGAACAGGTCCAAGGCTGTCCGCAACAGGGATGCGATGCCGGTCTGCTCGATCATCTGGAATTCGGTAAAACAGTGGAGATGATCGGCGTTCCGGATAAGCGTCTGGAGATATACAATTCCCTTTTTGGCGTCCATGCCAGCCAGACCTCTGAGATTAAGTCCATGCAGCTGGCCGGTTTGCTGGATGTGCCGCTCAAGCTTGGAAGGCTGAAGCATGTCGTTTTCGGGGACCGTGTCGATATTTTTGAATTTGATACGGTCTACACGCTGTTCGAATTTATCGATGGGATTGCGTGGCAACTGAGTTTTCACGCCACCCCTGAACACTGCGAGCTAAGGAGGTAAGTGAGATGTTTAAAAAAATCCTTTTTGCCACAACGGCTTCCCCCACTTGCGATAACGCTGCCAAAGTGGCCTTCGATCTGGAGCTGAAGTGGGATGCCAAGCTGTTTATTTTTCACGTACTGGGCATTCCCAGTCGCGGCTATAGCCCTTTTGTTACCGATGTGAGAACCGGTGAGCTTATGGAGCCGGATCCGGACTATATCGATTGGGTCAGAGAAGAAATGAAAAATACCTATGGCGCTTTGTTGGCCGACAGTGAAAATGCGGTTATCGAAGCTGCGGTTGGCGTCCCATACAGGGAAATCTTAAGAAAGGCTCGCAAGGAAGACATTGACCTGATCATTATGGGATCACATACCCGGCAGGAGGATGTCGGTGCGACCCGCTACCGCAGTATTGTCGGCAGCACGATGCAAAAAGTGGCCAAATCCGCGCGCTGTCCGGTGGTGATCATCAGTCGCCCCTGTACCACCTGCTGGAAATTGTTTTCCAATATTGTTTTCGGAACCGATTTTTCCAAGGCTGCCGACTATGCCTACAAGTGGGCTTTCGGCTTAGCCCGCGAGGTGGGCGCTAAACTGCATCTTTTTCATGCCTGCGAAATCAACACCAGCTCTGCCGGCGCCACTATGGAGCAGTCAGCGATTGAGAAACAAATTGAAGCCGCGCGGCAAAAAATTGAAAAGCGTTATGTCGCCAAAATGAACGGGTATGACAATTACGACATCGAAGTCCGCGAAGGGATTCCATACGTTGAAATATTGAAGTTTGCGCGTGAAAAGACCGGCGATCTGATTGTCATGGCTCACCACACGCGGGAAATTGATCCTGAAGAGGCGGAACTCGGCAGCACGGTCGAGCAGGTTGTTCTGCGATCCGCCTGCCCGGTGGCCAGTGTCAATCATCCGGATAAAGTCGCTCATCTTTAAACGTCGATGCCCGTAATGGCAGCTTGTGAGGATAGGGTTTTCGTATGAAAAAGAAAACGGTTCTGATCGTCGAAGATGAATTGGATATGCGAATCTTCATCTCCACGCTTCTGGAAACCAGCGGATATCAGCCGGTGATGACCCGGGATGGAAATGAAGGCATGCTCAAAGCCAGAGATGTGTGTCCGGATCTAATCATACTGGATGTCATGATGCCTGGCGAAGGCGGCGTTCAAATGTACCGGCAGCTCAAAACGGATGAAACATTGTGTGAGATACCGGTCATTATGCTGTCAGCCGTTACCCAAAAAACCTTTGCGCATTATTTGAATATGGTCAACGCGCGTCTCCAGGAGCCCATTCCGGACCCGGATGCCTATATTGAAAAACCGCCTGAAGCCGAGCATCTGCTCAACATGACAAACGCGCTAATCGGTTCGCATTAACGGTATTTGCCATCGGTGCGAGCACGCGGTTGAGAAACAGGACGGCCAAGGGAAAACTGAAGCAAGCCAACAGGAGTCGAACCAATGTTGACACGAATTGAGTGGGACTGGGAACCTGGCAGCAGGGAAATAGCCGATATCAGCCAGTGGCATGCAACCTATAACTGGGTGGAGGAGCTCTGCGTCAGCCCCAACGGCGAGCAGGTCGCTGCCATCGTCAACTTGGCAGAAGGTGAGTTTAATGTCTGTGTGAATGGAAAAGCGTGGGAGACCGTATTTGATAAAATCTGGCACCTGCGATTTACACCCGACGGTCGCCCGGTCGCTTTTGTGTCTGAAATGGGAGAGTGGACCATAGCCGTGGACGGCACGTCCTGGAAGAACAACTTCGGCTATGTGTGGGATATGCAGTTTAGCCCGGACGGTCAGAACATTTCCGTCGCTGTTCAGCAGGATATGACATACGGTATGGCCTTAAATGATGTTGTCTGGGAAAAAACATATTCCAATATGACCAATCCCATGCTCAGCCCCGACGGCTCCCACACCGCCGCCGCCGTTCAGGTGGCTGATTTTGGTGAAGGTGAAATACTTAAATTTCAAGAGGGTGCTTTTACCGTGGCCGCAGATGGTCAACCCTGGGATACGACATTTGTCAATGTCTGGAAAACAGCCATCAGTGCGGACGGCGAAAAACTGGCCGCCGAGGTGCGGCTGAATCTCTACGATTACACCATAGCCGTCAATGGTACACCCTGGCCACAAACCTTTGATTGCGTCTGGGAGCCCATATTTCATCCGGAAAACAACGCCGTCATCGCTCCGGTCCGAACCGGCGGTAAATGGGTGCTGGCTCAAGATGGACAGATCGTCTGGGATCGAAAATTTGTGCAGCTCTGGCATCCGATGATCAGTTCCGACGGCAGTACGCTGGCAGCGATCGTGGCACCCAAGTACGGCCGTTGGACCGTTGCCGTCAACGGGCGCCCCTGGCCGGTGACGTTTAAAGATCAAATTAGCGATGCGGTCTTCAGCCCGGATGGTAAGCGAGTTGCGGCGGCGGCTAAAAGCGACGGGCGCTGGTTTATTGTTGCTGACGGCGCCGTGTGGCAAAACGGCTTTGACAGGGCCTGGCCGCCGGTATTTAGCCCTGGTGGAAAAACGCTTGCTGCTAAAATTGAAAAAGACGGCAAATACAGCATTGTTGTCAATGATCGCATCTGGGATCAGGCATTTGATGCCATCTGGGATCCCGTGTTCAGTCCCGACGGCGATAAGATTCTACTGCGCACACTCCATAACAATATCTATGTGCGCCGCATTGTACCTGTCGAAGAGATTTTGCGCTAAAAGGGGGTAGCATGCACGATCTATACAATTTTGTGAGTGGCCCATTGGCCTGGCTGGCATTTATCCTTTTCATCGGTGGCTGTCTTTATCGCCTCATCAGCTTAATGATATTGGTTCACCGCAAAGAAAAATTCATCTATTCCTACATGAGTTTGAAATACAGCCTGCGCTCCATTTTTCGTTGGAGCACGCCCTTTGCCACTGAAAATATGAGAAGGCATCCGGCGCTGACAATCGTGGCCTTTGCGTTTCACATCTGCCTAATACTGACGCCGCTTTTTTTACTGGCCCATGTCACCCTGGTCGAAGAATCCTGGAACCTCAGCTGGTGGACGCTGCCCGAGGGGTGGGCTGAGATAATGACGCTGATTGTGATTGTTTCCTGTGTGTTCTTTTTGGTGCGGCGTTTGGTGAATCCGGAAGTTAAGTATGTGACATCGGCGTCCGATTACATCCTTCTGGCAATTGTGGCCGCACCGTTTGTTACCGGTATTTTGGTCTATTATCAGTGGTTCGGGTATGAAACACTTCTGATTCTGCACATTCTTTCAGGCGAAATCATGCTGGTGGCCATTCCGTTTACGCGTTTGAGCCATATGCTGTTTGCACCGTTGACCCGGGCGTATATGGGGTCGGAATTTGGCGCCATAAGGCACGCTAGAGATTGGTAGGTTGCATAATGTAAAAGCTTGCCCACAGGGCTTACGGAGCATACAGAGAAAAAAATTAAGGCTCACAAACGATTTAAACCTTTGCTCTGCGATCTCTGTGGTAAAAACAAATACTATAGAACCAGATTGAGAGGACAATGCTCATGGCTGAAGCAGCGATAACAGAAGAAAAGAAGATCGTCGATGAAGGACTGGAGGTTGGTGTCCAGAATCTGACTGAGGAGCGGATAGAAAAAGTCATCAACCGCGTTTTAAAAGGGGAATCCGGCGCACGCCTCAAGGCCTATGTGGAAACCTGTGTCCACTGTGGCCTGTGCTCTGAAGCCTGCCACTATTACCTTTCACATGACAAAGATCCACAATTTTCGCCAGTCGGAAAAGTAAAGCAAACCCTGTGGGAAATGCTTAAGACCAGAGGGCAGGTCAGCGCTGAATTTATCAAACGCGCATCTGAGATTGCCTCAACCCAATGCAATGCCTGTAAACGCTGCGCCATGTATTGCCCGTTTGGCATCGACATCGCCTACATGATGTTGACCGTCAGACGCATCTGCCACCTGCTCGGCGTGACACCGCTCTATATTCAAGACACCGCCCACAGCCATGCCGCTACGATGAATCAGATGTGGGTAAAAGATGATGAATGGATTGATACACTGCAGTGGCAGGAGGAAGAAGCCCAGGCCGAAATTCCTACCTTACGGATTCCATTGGAAAAAGAGGGGGCTGATATTATGTATTCGGTCATCGGGCCTGAGCCCAAATTTCAGGCGCAGCTGCTTTACCAGGCGGCGGTCATCATGGATGTGGCCGGGGTAGACTGGACCATGCCGGCTACACCGGGCTGGGATAACAGCGATATGGCTATGTATACCGGTGACAATGAGATCATGGGGCGGGTGAAGCGGGCCCATTTTGAAACTGCCGCCCGTTTGCGCGTTAACCGGATTGTGATGGGCGAATGCGGCCATGCCTTTCGTTCGGTCTACGATATGGGCAATCGCTGGCTGGGTTGGCGCATGCCGCCCATACCCATCGTTCATGCCATCGATTTTTACTATGAATTGATCAAAGACCAAAAAATAACCATTGCTAAAAAATTTCAAGAGCCTGTAACCCTGCATGATCCGTGTAACGTGATTCGAGGCGGCGGTCTGGCAGATAAGGCCCGTTATGTCGTCAATGCCATTTGCGAAGAGCTGATCGAAATGCATCCCAACCGGGAACACAATTACTGCTGCTGTGCCGGTGGTGGGGTCATCAATTGCGGGCCGCCATACAAGATGACACGCATGGACGGCAATCGCATCAAAGCCGAGCAGCTATTTGCAGCCAAGTCCAGAGGCGCCAAAATATTGATAGCGCCCTGTCACAACTGCCACAGCGGCCTCGAGGATATCAATCATCATTATGGGCTCGGCTATGAGATAAAGTTTATCAGTGATATTTTATATGATGTGATGGAGAAACCGTCATAAGGTTCAGGGTTCAGAGGTTCAGGGTTCAAAGGTTCTGAGGCTCAGGATTGTTAACCCAGAACCCTGAACGCAGAACCTGTGAACCTGCAAGTTGGAAGGAGTTAGTATAATGAAAAAAGGCGTACTTTTAGTAATGGCACTCCTCTTTGTTGGCGTATTTCTGATGCCGGCATTTTCACAGGAAGATATGGAAGTGGTCGAAGATGAGGGTTTCTCAAAAAGACAACGACCTCCGGCAGTTTTTCGGCATGATGACCACAACGAAAAAGCGGCTCTGGAGGATTGCAGCGAATGCCATCATGTTTATGAAGACGGCCAAAAATTGGAAGATGAGTCCTCGGAAGATCAAAGCTGTTCCGAATGCCATGATGAGAAGGGCTCAGGCGATATGCCCGGTTTGCGCAAGGCATTTCATACAAATTGCAAAGGCTGTCACCTTGAACAAAAAAAGGGACCAGTGATGTGCGGTTCATGCCATATTCGCAATTAGTTATAGGTTATTCGTTATTGGTGAATTATCTGAAAGAAAATCGAAAGGCACGATCCAATTCTGATAACAAATAACCAGTAACAATTAACTCAGATTTGAGCAGTATTTGCTCAAATCTGTCGAAGGAGAAGGCTATGCCGAAGAAAATTTTAATCATTGACGATGACCCGGCTGTCGTCAGATATTTAAAGGCGGTGTTTAGCGATAACGGTTATGCCACCTGCAGTGCTTCCAGCAGCATGGAAGGGCTGGAGGTGGTCAAAACCGAAAAGCCGGACCTGATCTGTCTGGATTTGCAAATGCCCGGCGAATGGGGCCCCCGCTTTTACCGCAAGCTTCGCAAAAACAAGGAACTGAAGAACACGCCGGTGATTGTGGTCAGCGGAATCGATGGCGATCATGCGGTTAAGGACGCCGTTGCATTTGTGAAGAAGCCCTTTGACCCGGAAAAATTGGTCGGAATCGTTAAAAATACGATCGGCTAAGTCCCGTTTCAAATGGCCAACCTGGTAACGTGAGCGAAATGAATAAGAAACTATTAATCGTCGATGACGAAGAAGGCATCCGCAAGGTCCTCAGTATCGCTCTAACCGACAGCGGTTATACGGTTTTTACCGCCCAGGACGGAGAAGAAGCCCTTGATATCTTCCGCCGCGAAGCACCGCCGATTGTGCTCACCGACATTAAAATGCCTGGCATGGATGGCATCGAGCTGTTGCGCACCCTCAAGCAGGAAAGTCCCGACACTGAAGTGATTATGATCACCGGCCACGGAGACATGGATCTGGCCATTAAAAGCCTCAAGTATCAAGCCATCGATTTTGTCACCAAACCGATTAACGATGATGTGCTCGAAATTGCCTTAAACCGGGCACTTGAAAAAATCCGCATGCGGCAGCAGTTGCGGGAATATACTGAAAATCTTGAATCGCTGGTACGCGAAAAATCCGCTAAACTGGTTGAAATCGAACGGCAGGTTGCCGTCGGGCAGGCCGTCGAAGGGCTGTCTTCTGCCATGCGCGATATGGCCGTGGATCTGGAAGGCGGTCTGACCTATTTTAACGAAATGCCCTGCTTTGTCTCCATTCACAGCCCGGCGCTGAAGGTGGTCGCGGTCAATCCTTTATATCGAGACCGCCTGGGAGATAAGGTCGGCTGTAAAAGCTGGGAGATCTATTCAGGAAAAACGGGCACCCGCGAAAATTGCCCGGCCGGCCAGACGTATACCAGCGGCAAAGGGCTGCGGACCCGGGCCGTTGTCAAAACCGTGGGCGGTGAAAAAGCGCCGGTGATGGTCAACACCGCACCGATTCGCAATCAGGACGGTGACGTCGAGCTGGTTGTGGAGATATCGGCCGATATAACGGAAGTTAAACGCCTGCAGGAAGAATTGGATCGCAGCCGTCAGCGCTATCAGCAACTTTTTGATGAAGTGCCCTGTTACATCTCGGTGCAGGATCGCCAATTTCGGCTGACGGCAGCCAATCGACGTTTCAAAGAAGATTTTGATGTTGAACAAGGTGCTTTTTGCCATGAGGTCTACAAACATCGGGCCGAACCCTGTCCGAACTGCCCGGTGGTTAAAACTTTTGAAGATGGCCGGTCTCATCAATCGGAGATGGTGGTCACGGCCAAATCCGGTGAGCGCTACAATGTTTTGATCTGGACAGCCCCTTTGTGCAACGCCAACGGCGAGGTCACCCACGTCATGGAAATGTCCACTAACATCACCCAGATTCGCAAACTGCAGGATCATCTGTCTTCTTTGGGATTGAAGATCAGCTCCATATCGCACGGAATCAAAGGCTTGCTGACAGGTTTGGACGGCGGTATCTATCTGGTGGATTCCGGATTTGCCAAGGACAAACCGGAACGCGTGCAGGCAGGTTGGGCGGATGTTAAAACGGTTGTAGATCGTATTCGCAAACTGGTTCATAACATCCTCTTCTTTGCCAAAGAAAGAGAGCTCAAACGGTCACCTATCGATGGCCTCAACTTTGCCGAAGATGTGGCTGCAACAGTAGAAGCAAAAATTAGGGCAAAAGGCTTCGATTTTATCCGCGACTTCGACGAAACGGTCGGCACACTCAATATCGATGCCGGCGTTGTGCGACTGGCGTTAATCAATATACTGGAAAATGCGCTGGACGCCTGCCTTGAAGATCAAGCCGACAAAAAGCATCGAATTGTTTTCCGAGTTCAGCAGAATGCTCGGCAGGTCATTTTTGAAATTCAGGACAATGGCATTGGAATGAATCAGGAGACCTATGAAAATTTGTTTACCCTGTTCTTTTCCTCCAAAGGGAACCAAGGAACAGGGTTGGGACTATTTATTGCAGATAAGGTTATCGATCAACACGGCGGAAAGATAAACGTAGAATCGAAACCCGGGCATGGCTCGGCATTTAAGGTTTCGATTCCGAGGATGGCAGAGACCTCTGCGAAACCCAAGGAGAGAAATGAATGAAACTTATCGACATTGCACCTTTAGAAAAATGGCTTGAACTGGAACAAAAAATTAATGCACAATCCGGCTTGAATGCTTCGGTTTTTGACGTGGAAGGCATACGCATTACCGAATTTAAGCGCTGGGCCAACAAGCTCTGCCCGCTGATCAAGGCCGATGAGAAGGGGCAAAACTATATCTGTGCGGTTGCACATCAAAATATCGCTGCTCAAGCAGAGCGAACCCGACAACCGGTCATCTCAGAATGCGATGCCGGTCTGATGAAACTGGTGGTTCCCATTTTTTTTGGAGATAAATTTTTGGGAGTTGCCGGTGGTTGCGGCTATATATTGGGAGACGGTGAGGTTGATTCGTTTATGGTGAACAAAACCGTCGGTATCGACCGTGAGAAGCTAAAAGATCTGTCTGCCGAAGTTCCGATGATGACGATGGAACAAGCCGTGGCGCACACTCGGTTTATCCAGGATGAAGTGGATCAAATCATAAAGATCCACGAAAAAGTGGGATAAGACCTGGTGATTGATTAACGCTTTAGGAGAGTATGAAAACCGTCTTTTGCAAGATCCGGCGAGGGGGTTTTGCATCTTGACTTTTACTTCACCATGCACATATTCTCAATGTTGCATTTCATAGATTTCCATTAATTCGTAGAAGTTCAAATCAACTTGTATCTCATCAATCCAATCAAGTCATTTTACCTGAACTTGTGAAAGGAGGGAACCATGTCCGTTGCCAAAGTAACCGAAATTTCTGCCACTTCTTCCAAAAGCTTTGATGATGCCCTAAAAGCCGGTGTCAAACGTGCCAACAAGACCCTAAAAAATGTTAAGAGCGTATGGATAAAGGATCAACAGGCGGATATTAAAAATGGCAAGATAACTCAATATAAGGTGCTATTGAAAGTTACGTTTGTACTTACCAATTAGCTTGGATCAATGCGGCTGGGTTTCTTAAGAACTAAACAACCGAATGAAACCCGGTACTGGATGCATCTCTGTTGGACAAAAACGGGGAGTTCGATCATATTCGTGAAGAAAATGATGATCGTCTCCCCGTTTTTTTAAGGCTTAGATGGAACCTACCGTCTTTTTCTTTTGGTTGTCTTTCTCTTTGCGGTGGTTTTCTTTCTGGCCTTTGCTTTTTTCTTGGCAGCCGGTTTTCTCTTGGCAGCCTTTTTCTTTCTGGCTGTCTTTCTTTTAGCAGCTGGTTTTCTCTTGGCAGCCTTTTTCTTTCTGGCTGTCTTTCTTTTTGCAGCCGGTTTTCTTTTAGCAGCCGTTTTCTTTCTAGCTGTCTTTCTTTTAGCCGTGGTTTTCTTTCTGGCTTTTGCTTTTTTCTTTGTCGGTTTTCTTTTAGCGGCTGTCTTTTTTCTGGCGGTCTTTTTCTTTGCAGCCGTCTTTCTCTTAGCGGCAGTTCTTTTTCTGGCAGCCGGTTTTCTTTTTGCAGCAGTTTTTTTCCTGGCCGTTGTTTTTCTCTTTGCGGCCGTTTTTTTTCGGGCAACAGTTTTTTTCTTTTTTGCTTTTTTCTTTGCGACTGGCATGGCAATCTCCTTCCAAAGATTGATTGTTGGGCAGATGTGGCTGCCTATTCGAGAAGATGACTATAATTTAGAACAGAGCTATATTGTAGTCCAACTATTATAATATACAATATATAGTAGGTCAACGCTTTTTTAGAGGATTCTTAAAGGGCTGACTGCTTAAATTGAAAAGCATCCTGTGTTTTAGTGGGCGAAACGAATGATTTTAAATTTCACTAGTCCGTATCTTGGGTGACCTTTAGGATTTAAGTTACAAAGGTGAGTTCAGCTTTTTGAGTCTGTTAGTGACCCTAGGTGTTTGTTATCAGCCAGCGCACCAGAAAACTTAGCATGAAGGCCGCCAATAAACCCCCGCACCAAAGTGCCGCAAACCACAACCATTGTCTTTTTTTCTCAGTAGGCGCTTTCATGTTTATATGTTACTTTTCCCCGGAAGATGTAATAACAGTCACCAGCGTAAGCCAAAATCAGCAGCAGAACAACGGCTGTGCCGACCAGCAATAGAGACTGGGATTCGGGTGCGGCGGAGGGTGGCGCATTAGACTTTCGGGTATTTATCGAACAAGGACATCAAAAAATAAAGAAACAGGACACTGCCTGGAAATACAAGCGCTGCGATCGCCCAATCCTTCCAGGTCGTCGGTTTTACATCCTTTCGGGTGATCAACGATTCGTCGATGTGCTCCCGATTTTTGCGGACAAAATCCTGCGCATAATGCGGCATGACCTGGTCGGACATATAGCGTTTAAAATCCTGCTCAATTTTATCGTTGGATACCGACCAGCCTTCTGCAGACTTATGGAAAAGATCATATTCGGTGCGGCCGGTTTTCAGCGAGATGTTGTAAAGGGTATTTTCCCTGACTTTAGACTCGGCCAGGTTGTCTTTTTGGAATTTGCGGTAGCAGCTCCAGTACAGATAAGTCACGAGCAATAGCGCGCAGATCCCTGCGATAAGATGGATTCCGGGTGTGGTCTCCCATGTCGCAACACGGTCGTCTGATATTTGTGCTGCCTGCAGTCTGGAAAGTGCATTGGGATTATCAGGTCTATCGGATGAGCTGAAGAATTGAAAAGCCGTCATGCCCAGCATTAACATCAACGCCAAACAGTAAAATTTAATCAAGATTTTATTCATTCGAGCACGCTTTCTCGCAATGACCGGGTAAATACAAATGTGGCCCGTCACAGAGCGTTTTCTGCAATTCTATAAGAAATTGTTCAGCATATTGATTCATCCATCCCTGGAATTTTAGTTTTCCGAGGATGAATCATCTTGTTTCAATTTTTGTTCTTCAGATTATGCTGGTCATCATCCTGCATTTTGTCAACTTTTGATTTCATTTTAGCGCTATTGATGCAGTTGAGATAAAAAACGGCAGGGCGCGGTGCATGGTTTGCATTTGTGGCTCAGACATGCACTGCCCCCTGCTTAAAAAGGAAGGGAAGCTATTTTCTAAATATCACCATCTCAGGACGTTGCTTTATCGGATGCCATTTTGAGACCCTCGACAAGCTCCAGTATATAAGTATCTTCCACACAGCGGGGATCGTATTGATGATCCCAGCACTCCACCATGATGTCATAGTGAATGCCAAAGGCCCTAAAGCTGACCTCAACGATACCGTGCACGCGGGTGATGGACGTCTCATGATACCCCAGTTCCGGAGGCTCGGCTGTTTCCGTATCGGGTACAATTGAAGCTTTGGCTTTGCCGCTGACCGCCACGTCATCGGCAAAACAGGTCATCAACGCGGTGCGATCATTTTGAGCGGCGGCATCAAAAAAACAGCGCACCGGTGGCGATAATTCTTGCAGCTGACTGTCCTTGCTGAAATCATTAAAATTGTCACCGTTGGCAGTCAAAGCAGTAATCAATAGTAAAATGTTCAACGTGGCAATATAGTTAAACTTCATTTTTTTTACTTCCTTTTTATCTGTTTTGGTCGGGTCGCTGCCGGCTACCATTTTAGCTTATGCATACCGCAAGTTCACTTTACTGATCTTACCGTCCTTGAATTCAAATGTGTAATGAGCCTTGAATCCATGGCTATGCCCTTGCGGTGCAAACCTGATCAGCAGTTTCAGAGCATTTTTTTCCTTCGTCACAATTTGCAATATGGTGTAGTGCCCACTAGAGACCTCATTTTGGGCCCAGCGGCTAATGGCCTCAATGTCCTCAATCTTGCGGCTGACATCTATGATGACTGCCCCATCCTGAAAACAAGGGCGCATGGCTTTCAGATCGCTTTTGCTGGCGGCATTAAAATATCACCGGGCCGGCGCGGCGATGTATTCAGGGGCAATTTCATATGTGGTTTTTGCAAAAATGCTACCCACCAATGGTAAAATCATAAAGAAAGCAAGTAAAAACCTTTTCATAATGGTTTCCCCATCGACAATCTTCATGCGGTGATCCTGAAAAAGACGCCCACAAACCATTTCATATCGTTGAGCGTCTTCGGATTGAACCGGGACATGTGATGGTTTCACATAAGATCTATAATAAATAAAGCCTTTTTTAGGCAAATCCGACCAGGGCCTTTGTGGTGTAATGACATTTTGATTTCCGGTATTAATATATCTATTCTAACAAACCTTATGCTGAATTGGAGTGAGTGCGGTGTTCTACAGAGAGCTTAACAAAATTATTAACTCGATGACAAATTGGATTACAATAACGACCTTACGCAAGTTTCTGACGGTCCTCCTTATTTCATCGATTGCGTCGCTTGTGTTTGCCGTCGAGCCGTTATCAGACCTTGAAAAGCGAAGGGTGATTGAAAAACTATATCTCGATTATCAGATTAGTTTTCCTGAAGTGACGGATGTCGAACCCAATACTGCCGCTCGGTTTGCCAGAGAAAGAAGAGTTATCTTTATCGACACACGCAAACCGGAAGAGCAGCGGATATCAATGCTTCCCGGCGCGATAACGTCCGAAGTTTTTCTGAAAAATCCTGAAAAATACAGGGATCACCTCAAAATTGCCTATTGCACCATTGCTTACCGCAGCGGCATATTTGCCCAGCAGCTCGCGCCAAAAGGATTTACCATTATAAATCTGCGCGGGGGTATTCTTGCTTGGGTTCATGCCGGCGGGTGGTTATATGATCAAAATGAGAGGACCGACCGTATCCACGTTTACGGTCGCAAGTGGGATTTGGCGCCTGATTCGTATAAGACTATTTGGTGAAATGTGAAATTCGCAAGCGCACCTTCAAATGACGATTGGACTAACCCAGCATTGATTGCCAGTATATGAAGGGAGACAGCATATGGATGTTAAAGCTTATGCCGCCAAAGAAGCTTCTGCACCGCTGCAGCCGTTTGAATATAAGCTCGGTGAAATCGGAGCTGAATAGGTCGACATCAAGGTAAGCCACTGCGGTATCTGTCACAGTGACCTGAGCATGATCAACAACGAATGGGAAATTGCCGAATATCCGCTGGTGCCCGGGTATGAGATTGTTGGTGAAATTTCAGCCATCGGCCCAGGCGTATCGCACCTGGCCAAAGGTCAGACGGTGGGGTTGGGCTGGTTTGCACAGTCCTGCATGCTGTGCTCCCAGTGCATGTCCGGAAACCATAATCTGTGCGCCAACGCCCAGGCAACGATAGTGAGCCGACACGGCGGTTTTGCGGACCGTGTGCGCGCACACATGGGCTGGGTGATTCCGCTGCCCGACGGCGTAAAAGCCGCCAGCGCCGGTCCGCTTTTCTGTGGCGGTATTACAGTATTCAATCCCCTCGTTCAAAACAACATCCGTCCCACAGATCGGGTCGGCGTGGTGGGTATCGGCGGCCTGGGGCACATGGCCCTGCAATTTCTGCGAGCCTGGGGATGCGAAGTAACCGCTTTCTCCACCAGCGCTGAAAAGGAGAAAGCGGCACGGCAGCTGGGCGCCCATCATTATGTGAGCACCCGCGACACAGGTGCGCTGGAAAACCTCGCCGGACATTTCGACATGATCTTGGTAACCGTCAATATTGCGCTGCCCTGGGATGCTTACCTCAACGCCTTGAGTCCCAAAGGCAAACTGCATCTTGTCGGCGCGGTCCCGTCGGTTGAGATAACGACCGTGCCTTTGATTATCGGGCAAAAATCCTTTGGCGGATCGCCTCTGGGAAGCCCGGCCACCATCAACGAAATGTTGGCGTTTGCCGCCCGCCATAGCATCGAACCGATGATAGAAACCTTTGAGATGTCCAAAGTCAACGACGCATTAGAAAGGTTGCGGACAGGTAAACCGCGCTACCGGATTGTGCTCGAGAACGATTTTTAATTGACGTCTACCCGTTTTGGGACATATGGTTGCGCGCAGCAGAAGTGTATTTAGCTGTTTAAATTGGATAAACATTGCACAGATCCTGGTGAGACTGGTGGGTGCTAATAGGATTTACTGCCATTGAAGCTCGGCGCAATCACCTGATTCTGGACTGCCATTGCCGTTCATAAGCCAATCGAAAGAGGTTTTCTTGCCCGCAACGCCTTTACGCTATTTTACGGGTTTATCGTCCTTTGAAATACTGGCCATGTTTCGCCGCGGCCTTTTTTATGCGTATCTTTCCATCTACCTGCGCCATCACCTTGGGCTCAGCGTTACTGAAACCACCCTGTTTGCCACGCTGCCGATGGTGGTCAATGTGCTGGCCCAGACCCTGGTTTGGGGCCGCCTCTCCGACCGTCTCCAGATGCGCCGCACCCTGATTATCGTTGGTGAAGTACTAGCGGCTTGCGGGACGGTTGCCGTCTGGTATGTGCATCGGCAATTTTCCGCCCCCAGTGTTGCCGGTTATGCGATTATCTTGGGATTGACCATTATTGAAATTTTCTGGTCGATGTCCAACATCAGTTGGAGCGCTCTGGTTTCAGACATTTATGATGAACAGCAGCGTAGCCGCATTCAGGGGTGGCTTGCCAGCCTGGGGGGTGTCGGACGTGTGATCGGTGTCTGGATCGGCGGGTTGCTCTATGACGGTTTGGGACTAAAAGTCGAAGGCTGGGGATTTTATGAAGGCCCGCTTTTTTTTGTGGCCGCCGGCGCCATGCTGATCTCCACTTTACCGCTCTTTTTTCTGCCGGAGGGAGGCGTTAAGATCGATCCTGCAGCAAGCACTGCAAAAGATCACAGCGCTAAATTGACATCGACTTCTGCTGTTTACCTGGTTTTTCTGGCCGGGATGGTATTTATCAATTTCGGCCGCAACTCGATTGCCATCATTTTCACGCAGTACCTTACGCTGGATACGGGCCTGGATCTCGACAGCCGTACCCTGTCTTATATTGTGAACACCCAATCACTGGCCATTGTTGCCCTGGGATGGACCGTCGGCTGGCTCTGTCGTCGGACCAGCAATGGCAGCGCACTGCTGATCGGCACCTTGGCTGCCGTTGCCGGGCTTTGTATGCTCACATTTTCAACCTCCCTGCCCATGATTTATGTGGCATGCTTTTTACGCGGGGTCGGGGATGCGATAATTATGGCGGCTGCTTATACTTTTGCATCTGTTTTGATACCGCCTCAGATGCGCGGACGTCTGTTCGCCTGGTTCAACGGCACGTTTTTTCTCAGCTTTGGTGTGGCGGGCACATTGATTGCCGGCCCCATCGTGGACGGGTTGATTTCCGCCGGCTATGCTGAGCCCTGGGCCTATCGCTTTTCATTTGCTGCCGCTGGCGGTCTGACCGTCATCGGCCTGTTGATTCAGGCAGGATTGTTATGGTCTCTTAAAAGGTGAAAATACACTATTCTCGCCCCTGACGGTGTAAAGGCAAAATAAGACCATATACATGCTTTGCTTATATCAATGCGTAATGCTCAGTGCCCGTTTCCCCAGACGGCTTGTTTGCGGTAAGCTTAATTTTCAATCAAAGCATGGTGTTTTAAATCTTCGAGCGATACATGGCGCAGCACTGCTTCATGGGTTGCCTCCATGATCACCGGTGGCGCAACGCCAGCTTCCAAGGCTTCTTTCCAGCGCAGCGCACACAAACACCAGCGGTCCCCCGGTTTCAGACCAGGAAAGCTGGATCCAGGGATGGGGCTGCTCAGATCATTGCCTCTTGATTTTGTATACTCCAAAAAACGATCTGTCACCTGCGCGCAGACGACATGCGATCCTGAATCCTGGGGCCCTGTCTCGCAAGTGCCCGTGCGCAAGTAGCCCGTTATCGGGTCAACAGAGCACAACTGAAGCTTTTGGCCCAGCACGTTTTTATCGTCACTCATATTCGCCTCCAATTAAAATTTAGGTGTAATATAATACAGCCGTCGACAAATAAAAGAGCGAAAGAGTTAATCAGGATGCAGCTGTTGCAGTAACGCAATTAAAGCCAACCAATCGGATAATTTGACGCCTGAAATTCGGAATGCATCCGTGGAAATATTGCATTTGATATTTATTGCGATTGGTGGTCTAACTGGAAACGCTAAACCTCATTTCCTTTCTAGGTAGACGTAAATGAAAAAAATGTTCACTACTTTGGTGCTCATATTGCTTGCATGGCCGATTATGGCCAGCGCTACAAACATGCAAGCAGAAATTGAGTATCTGATAAATAGGATTCAGAATTCTAACTGTGCCTTTATCAGAAATGGCAAGGCACATAGTGCTGAAGAAGCAATCGAGCATATCTTAAAAAAATATGATCATTTCAAGGCCAAAATTAAAACCACCGAAGATTTCATCGATTACTGTGCCTCAAAGAGTATGTTGAGTGGTATGTCCTACCAAATAAGCTGCTCGGATAAAGATGTGGTCGAAAGCAAAGATTGGTTCTCAGAGGAGTTAAAGCGCTTCAGAAATAAATAAGCATGGCAGATAGAGATCGGGACGCCATTGATATAGGCTAGAGTCTAATTAGGCGCCCCGATTTAAAACCTTAATGATCATGGCCTGTATCATCTGCTTTGGTAGGATGAACGGTTCCCTCCGGATGCTCCGGTGGTGAGTAAATGGAATACAGCTTCATCGCCTCGTTGTCAGAGGTGTTGATCACATTATGCTCCACACCGGCAGGAATTACAACTGCCCAGTCATCCTCAACCTCGTATTCTTTTCCATCCAGAATAACTTTGCCCCGACCGGATTCAAAGCGAATGAATTGATCGAGATCATGAACCTCCGCTCCAATGTCTTCGCCGGGCAGCAGATTCATCACCACCAGTTGGCTGTTCTGAGCGGTGTGCAGTACCTTGCGAAAGTTTTTATTCTCCAACGTCGCTTTTTCGATATTAATAACAAATCCAAACATTTAAGTTTCCTCCTAATTTACAAGTTTATTTCATCGGTGACCAAGAACGTTGTATGTTAAGACCGCTTTCTTGATGTGCAAATAAAACCACAAAAAAAGGCGGTCCCCGACAGGACGACCGCCCCTGCAAACTAAGTTGATTTTCAGCTTATGCGATCTCATTTAATTCATTGGGCTGATTGAAACCAGTAATTTTGAGCAGATTTTAGAAGCCACATTTACCCATAAAGTCTTTGCGGTTATGATCGTAAAAAACCGTTTGGGATCGCTGGACTTGATGCTCTGAGTGCATTAATTTGGAAACAATAGGATATGTTTAACGAAAACCAAAAATTTTTAAATATCGCTGACTGGTAATTGAATGAACAGTTGGTCTATTAAGGAGAATTCAAAATGCGCTACCTTATCTTATCAATCCTTCTTTTACTTTTCTCTACTGCTGCGCTGGGTGCCTCCGGCGCTCCGGTGACGTATCAGATCAATGGTCAACCCTACGAGGGCTATTACATCAGCCCCTCGAAACAGGCCCCGTTTGTTCTGCTCATTCACGACTGGGATGGCTTGACGGACTATGAAATCAAAAGAGCCCATATGCTGGCAGATCTGGGCTATGCTGTTTTTGCTCTGGATTTGTTTGGTGCCGGCGTGCGACCCACCGAAGTCAAAGACAAGCGGCAGCATACGGGTGAGCTGTATCAAGACAGAGCAAAAATGCGGGCTCTGATGCAGGGTGCTCTGGATACAGCAAAGAAAAAAGGGGCGAACATCGACAATGGCGCTGCTTTTGGCTATTGTTTCGGTGGCGCGGCGGTATTGGAACTGGCGCGATCCGGCGCAAATCTAAAGGGCTTTGCCGCTTTTCATGGCGGTTTACAAACACCGCCAGGGCAAAATTACACCCAGGCCCGGGGAAAGATATTGATTATGCATGGTACTGCAGATAAGCTCATCACCATGGACCAATTTGCCAATCTGGCTAAAGAGCTGGAATCGGCCGGTGTTGCCCACGAAATGATCACCTATGGCGGTGCGCGACATGCGTTTACGGTTTTTGGGAGTGACCGATATCAAGAGGCAGCGGATAAAAAATCCTGGGAGCGCTTTACGAAGTTCCTTGCAGCCACGCTGAAAAATGGAAATTAATTTCCGCGCACACGCCTTAAACTATTTAGGCAAACCAACTCCGAACAAAAGGGGGAGATAAAATGGGTGAAGTTGTAAAGGTAAATGTCAGCGTCGACCAGGTCGGCCCCACTGCATCTGAAGGCAGGGCCAGAGAACATACGGTTGTGATGGATCGGCCTGAAGCCAAAGGCGGTGAAAATCGGGGAGCCATGGGCGGCGAGAATCTTTTGATGGCGCTAGGCGGATGTTTTATGAGCAATCTTCTGGCCGCGGCCAAAAGCCGGGAATCTGACATGAGCGATGTCAAATTAACGATCACGGGTACCCTGGACGCCGCACCGCCAAGTTTTTCAGCCGTTGAAATGACAATAGCAGCCCAATATAGCGATAAAGAAGCCATGCAAAAACTGGTGACCATAGCTGAACGCGGCTGTATCGTGGCCAACACCCTAAAAAATGCGGTTGATCTCAAGATAGAACTGGCATGAAATATCTCATCATACTATTTGGCATCGCAACGATTGTTGCCGGCTTCATCATTGTGATCAATCCTGAGAAGATATTTGGGCTGCTGCGCAGAAAATTGGAATCAATAGGTCTGCATATCCTGGCGGTCGTTGTCAGAGTCATCATCGGTGTCGCATTAATTCTGTATGCTTCACAAACAAGGTTTCCAACCGCGATTTTAGTCCTGGGATATATTTCGATTATCGCCGCAGCTGTTTTGGGAATGATGGGCCGTGCTAATTTTAAGCGTTTAATGTCCTGGGCGCTTGGCCTTGCACCTTCCTTTGGCCGCATCGGTGGTCTGCTGGCAATTTGTTTCGGCAGTTTCCTCCTATATGTGGTGGTTTGATGGAAATCCTCAGACTTACTGGATCACTAAACAACCGAGCAATCCCAACATAGCGCTCACTTGACAACCAAATCCGTCCACTTTTGCTTCGGGACCTTCTGAACCTGAAAAAACCAAGGTTTATATTTGGATGCATGAGGTGATTGGCCATGTTGATAAGTGTGATTTATCGGTCACTCAATCTTGATCGACTCTTGTAATGTTTCCATTTCTCCACTTAACCATAGCTTCTTTTAAGTCTGTACATACTGATCCCGGATACTCAATTACATGCCGCTGGCCTCCTTAAGGCAGGATGCGAGCAGCGCCAGCCTGTTGAGGTTTTGCCGCTTTTGTCACAGACAGGCAAAGTCGACTATCCTGCTCATCGGCGTTCTTATCGAGTGCGCAGGAAAAATCTGCTTCACATGTCCAAATGGATTATCGCATTAATTATTTGATAATTCTGAAATAGTGCCAAATTTATGGGCTAATTTTATATGGGCGTCATGTTATTAAGAGTGCGGACTGATCAACAGCACGAGCTGATGGCAGCAATTGATTGTATAGCTATTGACAGATTTTAACAATATATCCATCCGAACGAGAGTGAGCCTAATTTAACCATGGGAATGAAGCCAATCGACTTTGGGGTAATCATTACCTATTTCATTTTGGTCCTGCTTATCGGATTTTTGCTTCGAAAAGTATCAGGCAAAAACAAAGAAGAGTATTTTTTAGGCGGCAGAAATATGCCCTGGTGGCTGGCAGGCATCTCAATTGTTGCCACTAATTTTGCGGCCGACACCCCCCTTGCCATAAGCGGCATTATCGCCAGCAAAGGTTTATCCGGCAACTGGCTCTGGCTTCCGTGGATGGGTATTCACTCGGCGGTGATCATCTTTTTTGCCGCAGCATGGCGCAAGACCGGCGTGTTAACGGACGCCCAGTTTATCGCCATACGGTACTCGGGCAGAAGAACCGAAGCGCTTCGGCTGCTCAGAGCCGGTGTCAGCGGCATCTTGCTGAATTGTATCATCCTCGCCTGGATTTTCACTGCGGTGTTAAAAATATCAAACGTGTTTTTTAGCTGGAATAAATGGTTTCCTGAATTGTATGACTTTGCCAGTAAGCTGATTCCCGCCAGTGGCAGCTTAGGGTCACCCAACGAAGCCATTACGCTGGTTTTAATGCTTTTAATAATCGCCATATATTCATCTATGGGTGGCATTCGTGCCGTTATTATCACTGACTTTATCCAATTCATTTTGAGTCTCGCCGGAGGTGTGTGGCTGGCCGTCAATGCCTGGATTTATATCGGCGGCCAGCGCGGTTTATCTGATGGCTTGAAAAACCTATATGGCAGCCAACATCAATTTCTCGAGCTGTTTCCGACACAGGCCGGCTGGATGAGTGCTCTGGAAATCGGATCGGTGCTGTTTGCGGTTTACCTGTTCGCGCAATCATTTTCCGGAATCGATGCCGACGGTGGCGGTTACATGATGCAAAGGCTGGCAACGACCCGCAATGCGGCCGACGCCAAAAAAGCCTCACTGCTGTTTTTAATATTTCAATATCTGATAAGAATCTGGCCCTGGTTTGTGGTGGGCCTCGCGGCACTGATTGTTTTACCCCTGGGGCAGGATGTGTATACGATTGATAATACAACAGTTGTTTTAAATGACCGGGAGGGGGCGTATCCGGTGCTGATGACACTTCTGCTGCCCCCGGGCGTTTTGGGGCTGGTTTTGGCAAGCCTGTTGGCTGCCTTTATGAGTACGGTCGACACGCACATCAATTGGGGCGCATCCTACATTATCAATGATTGGCTGTTGAAAATATTCCCCGGGGCTTCCGACAAAGTTCAAATTTTAATTGCCAGAATAGCGGTCGTGCTGTTTCTGCTGATCGCATTGGTCATCAGCACCTATATAGGAAGCATTGAGAGCGGTTGGAGAGCAGTCGCCACCGTCGGTGCGGCATTCGGCACGCCAACGTTATTGCGCTGGTTTTGGTGGCGTATTAATGCTGATGCCGAATTGTTGGCGATTGCGGCAGGCATTTTGGCCGGCGGTTTTTTTGCCTTTTTTACGGATATCAGCTATGAGTTTCGCTTAATTTTAACTTCATTGTCCAGTCTATTAGGTGTGTTGATGGGTGTGCTCTGGGGTAGAGCGACACCGGCAGCAACCATCAACCAATTTATCGCAAAAGTGCAACCCATTGGATTTTGGCCGGACAGGTCAATTAAACAGAGTTTAAAAGAAATCTCCTTCAATCTCATTAAATGGTTGTGTCTGTGTATTGGGCTAATACTAGCTCTGGCCGGATTACATCAATTCATATTTAGGGGTGAAATTCTATTCGCTTTATTACGGATCTGTTGCGGCGGATTGCTGATCTACCTTGCTGTGTTCGGGCTCGATCAGCTAAAAAAGCGCTGGATCCTGCCCTAAACGGCATATCGGCTCAGTCGGATATGGTGACCAAGAGACAATCTGGCCTTGTCATGTGTTCATTGCCGGCAAACACATAACCCCAAAGGATAAGGGTTTAGCGAAAGGAGCTGTAAAGGCACAGCGGTGAAAGGTTAAGATCCGGTTCGGGTATCGGATTGGATCAACATTTGAGTGTCTGACAAAGGCGAATGGGTGTCCTCGTGCTCTTCCACCGGCAACGTACTGCGATTGGCCGCCCACCATTTCTGGGCCTGTTGGTCTGTCCAGGCGCTAAAGTCTTCACATCGAGCAAGCATTGCGGACATAGCGCCGGCGCTCTGCGGCCGGTCGGCCGGTTCTTTGGCCAGACACTGCATCACGCTGGCCTCGAGATCGGCGGGAATCGAACGGGTGACGCGCCGGGAGGGCGGCAGCGGCTCATTGTGCAAATGCATTTCGCATATCTCCATGGCACTGGCCCCTTCAAACACATTGTGCCCGGTGAGCAAATAGTAGGCAACGCCGCCCAGCGCATACAGGTCACTTAGCGGGCTGAAAACCGAAGCATCGTTGATCAGCTCAGGCGCCAGGTAAAACGGCGTGCCCACAACCGCGTTGTCCTCGTCCGGTTGCTGCAGTTGATCTTCTTGGATTTCTCTGACCAAGCCAAAATCGAGAACTTTAACCACATCGTACAGTCCACCGCGTTCACACAGCATCATATTGGCCGGTTTAACGTCGCGATGGATCAGTCCCTGGTCGTGGGCTTCGCTCAGAGAAGCGCAGACTTGATGAAGGATATGCAACACTCGCGCCGGGGGTTGAGGGCCTGAAATGCGCACCAGATCCTCTAAGGTGACGCCGTTGAGGTGCTCCATGGCGTAGTAAAGTGTTCCCTCGGGCGTTTGGCCGAAATCATAAATGGCAATCGTGTTGGGATGGGTCAGACGGCTGGTCAACTGCACTTCTCTGATAAAACGTTGTTTGGCGGATTCACTGCTGGCAAATTGCGGCAGCATCACCTTGACTGCCGTGGGTCGTTTGAGCAGGGCATGATTGGCACGATAGACGGTGCCGTTACCGCCATCGCCGATTTTGTAAAGCAATTCAAAAGGCCCCAATTTCTGTCCGATGTGAGCGACCGCTTCCCGGACCTCGTGGCGAATTTTGTGCACGGCACTGACGATTAAAATCAAACCGAGCACAAGGCCAATCCCGGCAATCGCTGCCAGTGAAATGTTGCGCTGCACAGACAGGGCGCCCAGAAAATCGGACTCGGGAACCAGAATGCCGGCCCAAAAACCGGCATGTTGGGGGTGATCTTCGATCCATTCAAAACCGGCCCACCAATAGCGCCCATCAAACTCAAACGAAAATGCCTTGCGGATGCGCCCGTGACGTTCCCACTCGGATACACCAGCCTGAAGCACAGGCATGTCCACTTGCTGATACGGTTTTAGCAGGTTCGTTTCAACGGGGCTTTGATCTTCAAGCCGCGCATCTGCCGGAAGCCCCACTAATCGAAGATCATGGGTCAGCACAAAGACCACGCCGTTGTCGGTGGGTCGCATCGCCTGGGTGATTCGGGTGATATCGGAAAGCAGGATATCAATTGCCAAAATGAATTGGCGGTCCGCTGCCTGTTTGCGCCAGCGTGTTGATAGGGTGATGCCTTGTTTGTCTGTGGTATAAAATGAATAGGGGTCGGTTGCGACGATCTCATTTTCTGCCGCTTCCAGGGCTTTTGCATACCAGGGGCGGGAACTGATATCAAAATCATCTTTTCGAAACCAGCTCTCCAGCATTTGACCAGCTTTCCAGCGTTCGAGCCGCGCTTTGCCTCGGCCCCACTCCTGGGCGAAATGGGTGCGGACCTGAAATTCAGATTGACCTGGATTTGTATTGAGTATGCCATAATAATCGTTATCGGCGTTGAGTTCTGTCAGGAGAATGCCGCTGGCATTTTGATGCGGATTTATAAAGGGAGATAAAAGGAAAAAAAGATCTTTGATCACCAGATCTCCTTGGAGTTGGGCCATTTTTAGCTGCTCCACGGCGGTCCGCAGGTTGTTGTCTTCGGTTTGAAAAAAGGCTGTCAATTGCGCCACAACAGTCGCTGCAGTGCTGGCGATTAACTCACGCGAAAGATCTTCGACCTGTCTTTTGTCGAAATAGGCGACTGCCGCGGTGGCCAGCGCTACGATCGTCAGCATCAAAAGCCCCAGGTTGCGGAATAGTCGACGATATTGCCCGGTGAGCTTTTTGTCCAGCGAAGTATTTCCACGGAGCGTTTTCATTGATTTGCCTGCTTTTGTAGCGTTTTTGTTGTTTCAAATGATACAATGCACATTTCAAAACCACCTGCTGCTTAAAAATTCGGTTTGCGTTAACGCTTGAATTCAAGCCTCAATAGACAATCAATCCTGCCTCTCAAGATCTTTGACGCTGAGTTCGAGAATATCGTCCCTGTTTTTGGCCGAGTCCAGCGCTCGCAGCAGATCTTGCATGATTTCTTGCGAGGAGCGTACCGATTTCGTTTCAATATGACCGGATTCAATCAGTGGCCATAGCGGTGTCCGCACGTTTTGCGGCAGCTGGTTTTCCAGATATTCCAAAGCTGTACCGCGGATGGTTGCATCTTGCACCTGCAGTGATTCATAGCAAATATCCATTATATCAGTGCCGAAAATAACACCAAAGAGGTTAAACAAGTGACGCAGCGGTTCCACCCCCCGGATTGGCTTGAAATCCGAGCCGCTGAAAAAGGCAATTTCGCGGTAGACGCAGTTCCAAACAGTGTCGGTATCAACGGCCAGCTCAGAGTGACTGCTTTTGATGTGGGCCAGTGCTTCCGCACAGCGGAAGCGGACATCCGGTTCCTTGTCCTGAAGACCTAATGTTAACCCTTGCACCGCGCGTTCGTTGTCGGCCTGTCCCAGCAGAAGAGGGATGCGGCGCCGGATTAGGGGGTGTTGATGGTGATCCAGCAGGGCGTCAACCAATTGTCCGGAGGCCAGAGATGCCAGCGGTTTAATGGCATTCAGGGCTTCCTTCAACACGCCTTGACTACGCAACAGCGGCAGAATATGCGGCAACAGGGCGGGTGTCATTTTCTTATTGACCAGCGCACGCCGGATGCGGTTTTCATCCTGGCTGAGCAAATCCTGTATGGTTTCCAGTTGAGCAGCATCATGGGTACGGGTACCCGACGGCGTGGATTTGTGTGCTGAAATGGTTTTTTGCTGCTGAGCAGGTTGGTCCTCTGACAAATTGTCCCTGCTACGGTAGGGTGATATTTGCTGCATCGAACCAGCCGGCTCGAGTCGCACCCGGCTGTATACCAAATCAGTTTCCGGAGCCTTTTCTTTATGGTTGGCCTCATCGACTTTCAGTTTTCTGTTCAGCAGGTTGTGCGCAAGCTGGGAGATGTATCCTCGGTTGAGCAGATAAATTAACAGCGACATCATACCTGCAAAAACCATGACGGTTAACAAAATATAGGTGCCGGTGGATCCGGGAATCATCAAAAGGCCCATGATCAACAGACCCCCCAACATGTTGCCTGAGCGGTTGGCGCCGACATCGAGCAGAATCTTGCTGGTGCGTTTGTCAGCGGTTGAAATGGGTGTGAAAAAAAGCTCGTATCCGGGTCCGAAAAAGGAATTGGTTATCAGATTGGCAGCGCCACGCAGTAGCGTAACCGATGTTAGCGATCGAAAGACGCACGTGATCAACCCGCCCAAAATAATGCTCAGCGGCAGCACCACGATGGTGCCACCGAATCCGAGCCATTGCAGTGCTCTGCGGCTGACGAAGGTTTGAAGCAAAAAAGAGCCGATATCGATGGCGATATAGAAGTAGGCGAAGAAGGTGACCAGTTGTTCCTTGGGCATGGAGGCCTGGAGCGTGGCCTTGAACAGATAGTCCAGCATCGTTATGGTGACGGCCAGCATCAACATGAGCAGCGCCATGCGTTGGATCAGAGAATTCTTTTTCAAAACGGATATCAGACCCTGAGGGGAGGTCCGCTGCTCATTGCTGGGGGTCTGGCCGCGGGTAACCTCAAAAAGGGCCAGCCCTGTGACAACATGCAAGATCGCCAGCATCGCGATTACGGCACGGATGTCAACTGTCTTAGCGACGACAGCGGCGGCGCCGGCACCGAAAAGACCGCCTAAGGCGGTGAAAATGACCATGCGGCTGATAACATTTTTGGCACTGTACGGGTCGTAGCGTTCGTTGATGATGGACCAGAAACCGCTGATCAGCAGGGCGTCAAACACTGTGATGTGAAAATACAGGGCAACCGTAACAAATTGCGGCCAGAATGACATGGCCACCCACTCTCCAAAAGATATCATACCGCTGAGGATATAAAAGGGAGGCATCAGCCGGGCCGGTCCGTATCTGGCGAGCACCCGGGAAAAACTGACAACGGCAACTGCAGACAAAATCGCAGTCGCAATCATCATCTTGGGTAGGTCGACGACGTCAAAGTAAGAGAGGAACAAAGCGTCCCGAACCGTCTTGCCGCCTTGAAGGTGCCCGATCATCATTAATGCTGCCACGCTGGCAAAAATGATGCTGTACCGCTCTCTCGATTGTGTTATTGCCATCCTGCTAGATTTAATTCTAAACGGACCAGTATCTGGCGTTTATTGTTTGAATTGAATAGACCCATCAAATTTGTTCGACATAAAAGGCAACTATATCTCACAACATGCATATCTATTTCATATTACATGCAATCAGACGATACAAAATAAGGCAGCCAATGATAACCTGTCAACAATTAGAGACCAAATAGTCGTCAATTCTAGAGACGATACTGCCATGTCGACCGGCGCCCTGAAAGCGCAGACCGCAAAACGGCATGGGGTGCGGATCAATAGAGCAGAGTGCTTGCTTTTAATGGCCGGATCGGTGGTCTGTTTTGATGATTTTGAATTTGGATATGGGGTGCTTACAGTCGCTGCGAATTGGTTTTTGATTAATTACAAAAGAAGCAAGTATACGCGTGATGTCTATTGGGTTTTAATATAAGCAAACAGCGACGTGACCTTATTTGAGACATGTTGCGGCTGAATTCCGCCACTTATCTCTTGACTTATAAAAAGAGAACCATTATTAACGGATAATAGCTATCCATAATTAAAAACCTTCCGGGTATGGAACAATGAAAAAGAGGGCTGATACAGCTATCACAGATCAACGCTACCATCAGATGCTTGTGAAGCTGAAGGAACACGAATTCCGTCTTACACCCCAGCGGCTGGCCGTCTTGAAGGTGTTGGCAGTTAGCGATGGTCATCCGACTGTTGAACGGATTTATGAAACGGTCAGGGCAGAATTTCCAACAACCAGCATCGCCACCATCTACAAGACGGTCAATCTTCTTAAACAGCTCAACGAGGTGTTGGAACTTGGATTCCCAGATGGGAGCAATCGCTATGACGGCCATAAGCCCTATCCTCACCCCCACGTCATTTGTACAAAGTGTCATAAGGTTATTGATCCGAATTTGGGTAGTCTCAAAGACCTGACCAAAGAAGTCATCAAAGAAACAGGTTTTCAAATTCTAAATCACAGGGTTGATTTTTTCGGCACCTGCCGAGACTGTCAATCGCGCGATGCATAAATCATTTAATCATTGGCTGACAATCGTTCCTAACCAAAAGGAGGTATCATTATGAACGAAGATAACAAGCGCCGGGTAACGGGATCCACTGCCGGTGGTGGTATGTCAAACAGGGACTGGTGGCCAAACCAGTTGAACCTCAAGATTCTTCATCAGAATTCTGACTTGAGCAACCCGATGGGCAAGGCTTTCAACTACGCCGAGGAATTCAAGAAACTTGACCTTAAGGCCTTGAAAAAGGACCTCTATGCGCTGATGACTGACTCGCAGGAATGGTGGCCGGCCGACTACGGCCACTACGGAGGACTGTTTATCCGGATGGCTTGGCACAGCGCTGGTACCTACCGCACCGCCGACGGCCGCGGGGGAGCGGGGTCCGGCACCCAGCGCTTCGCGCCGCTGAACAGCTGGCCGGACAACGCTAACCTCGACAAGGCGCGCCGGCTGCTCTGGCCGATAAAGCAAAAATACGGCAACAGGATCTCCTGGGCCGATCTGATGATCCTGGCCGGTAACTGTGCCCTTGAGTCGATGGGATTCAAGACCTTCGGCTTCGGCGGCGGGCGCGAGGACGTGTGGGAGCCGGAAGAAGACATTTACTGGGGTTCGGAAGCCGAGTGGCTTGGCGACAAGCGTTATTCCGGTGACCGCGAACTGGAAAATCCGTTGGCCGCCGTGCAGATGGGCCTGATCTACGTGAACCCGGAAGGCCCGAACGGCAATCCGGATCCGGTGGCCTCCGGTCGTGACATCCGCGAAACTTTCGGGCGCATGGCCATGGGCGACGAGGAGACCGTTGCGCTCACCGCCGGCGGGCATACCTTCGGTAAATGCCACGGCGCCGGCGATGCCGCGCTTGTCGGTCCCGAGCCCGAGGGCGCCGGCATCGAAGAGCAGGGCCTCGGCTGGAAGAGCAGCTTCGGCAGCGGCAAAGGTAGTGATGCGATCACCAGCGGCCTGGAAGGGGCCTGGACGCCGAACCCTATAAAGTGGGACATGGGCTATTTTGACATGCTGTTCGGTTACGAATGGGAATTGACAAAGAGCCCCGCCGGTGCCCAGCAGTGGAAGCCAAAGGATGTGGCCGACAAAGACCTCGTGCCGGATGCGGAAGATTCCTCCAAGCGGGTTTTGACCATGATGACCACCGCCGACATGGCGATGCGGATGGACCCGATTTACGAGCCGATTTCTCGGCGCTTCCACAAAAACCCGGAAGCGTTCGCTGACGCGTTTGCCCGGGCATGGTTCAAGCTGACCCACCGGGACATGGGACCCCGCGTGCGCTACCTTGGTCCGGAGGTCCCGGTGGAAGAGCTTATTTGGCAGGATCCAATCCCCGCCGTCGATCATGAGCTGATCGACGCCCAGGACATCACCGCCCTAAAGGCCCAGATCCTGGCGGCAGGCCTGACCGTTTCCCAGCTGGTATCGACGGCCTGGGCGTCGGCGTCAACCTTCCGCGGCTCCGACAAGCGCGGCGGGGCCAACGGCGCGCGCATTCGTCTTGCGCCGCAAAAGGATTGGGAAGTCAACCAGCCGGCCCAATTGGCGGAAGTACTCGAAACTCTTGAGGGAATCCAGAAGGACTTCAACAGCGCGCAGTCGGGCGGAAAGAAGGTGTCGCTTGCCGACCTTGTCGTTCTCGGCGGATGCGCCGGTGTTGAGCAGGCAGCGAAGAATGCCGGTCAGGATGTGACCGTTCCCTTCACGCCGGGACGTATGGATGCGTCGCAGGAGCAAACCGATGTTGAGTCCTTTTCCGTTTTGGAGCCGGAAGCAGATGGTTTTCGCAACTACCTCAAAACCAAATACACCGTACCGGCTGAGAATATGCTGATCGATCGGGCGCAACTGCTGACGCTGACCGCTCCTGAGATGACGGTTCTCGTTGGCGGTATGCGCGTCTTAAATACCAACTTCGAACAGGCCCAGCACGGTGTCTTCACCAAGCGACCCGAGACCCTCACCAATGACTTTTTCGTGAACTTACTCAGCATGAGCACGGAGTGGAAGGCAACATCGGAAGACGAAGACCTTTTCGAGGGCCGTGATCGCGCAACAGCTGAAACCAAGTGGACCGGCACCCGTGTTGATCTGATCTTCGGCTCGAATTCCCAGCTCCGGGCCCTGGCGGAAGTGTACGGATGTGAGGACTCCCAGGAGAAATTTCTGCACGACTTTGTGGCGGCGTGGGACAAGGTGATGAACCTTGACCGCTTTGAACTTGCCTGATTGCAGCATAGACCGTTTCATGGGCTTGTGCAGGTACGCTGAACCGCCGATAAATCCAAACAAATTGGCGGACCTGATACCCGACGGAAGCCCTATAAATCTAATGAGGGCGGCGTTTCAAAATAGATAGAAGCGCCGCCTGTTTTCTGTGGCTCGCCCACTTTTTGCCGGGCACCTCAACGCTGCAGCTCGCTGTGGCCCGGGGTTGGCTGACAAACCATCACGGCGGTCCTGCCAATTTGTGAGTTGCAGATTTTAAAAAGCGATTTATATTATTTTTATATTGATAAAAAAACCGGACTCACTTATAGTTGCCAACTTGAGTGTTTTATCATAGCGAATAGCAGTCCTGGATGCCCTCCACGGAAAATATAAAATATTATCGGTGTAGGGCACAGTGTGGCGTTACGAACCCGAATCGTATCCACATTTCTCTGGTAGTCGGTCAAATTTTCTATGATGAGCGCCAAACTCTAATAACGCCGGATACGTTATCTGTGGAGTCCGGCAAATGTAGGCAAAATACCGTCGCGGAATTATCGGTATCTGCTTAAATTCAAGCTTCCCGGCTTTTTGGGGCTTTCCGTAGAGCCGGTAACGATATATGGCAAATTGCCCCGGGTAGACCGGAGCGCTGCCCTAATCTTAAATTAATAAAAGGAGCGACAAATGAAAGTAGAGCATTACTGCAAAGCGATGCAGGCAGAAGTAACGGCATGGAAAGAGAAGCTGGAGTCAATGAAAAAGACCGCAGACGAATTCGGGTCTGAACAAAAGGAAAAAGTTCTCCCGCTTATCGGGCAGCTCGAGCAAGAGGTCGTAAACGCTCAGTTGCGGGTGGAGCAGCTTGAGAAAGAGTGCCCTTCCGACTGGTCACCAATAAAAAACGAACTCGACGAGCTTTTCGGCACGATCGGCAGCAAACTCGATCGTAAATTTCAGGAAATGTCTTCCCGAGAAACGCTTTGGTAGAATTGGATCGGGGGAAAAGTGTCTTGCTTTTCCCCCGCCCCCCGAATGTGATGGTTTTAATTCAGGAACCTAAACACAATGTGATGACAATTAAAAGACCTTTGAAGAGATTCACCTTTCCGGTGGCTCAAAGGCTGTATCTAAAGCGCCTTCAAAACGACAAGGGTCAAATCGTCTTCAGGATTGGATGCATTTAAAAATCCATTAATCGTGCTGATCATCGTCTCCATGATCTCATGAGCGTTCTTGTCGGAACTATTTCGAATGACATCGTAAACAGCTGCTCGACCAAACATCTGGCCTTTTTCATTCCTGGCCTCCCAAACGCCATCAGTAGCGATGACGACGATACTTCCTCTTGAAAAGTTTTCCTTCTGATTTTTCTCATATTTAAAGCTCTTGTTCACACCTAAAGCCATACCGGAGCCTTGAAGCTCAATAAAATCGTCAGTTACCGGGTCATAAAAGATAGCCGGCTCGTGTCCGGCACGCACCCATTCAAGTGTCTGTTTTGCCGGATCTACGAGCATATAAAACAGGGTGACAAATTGGCCATAATCTGCAAGATCTCCAGCCAATTGGTAGTTTACATCGGTAATAATCTGCGAAATAGACCCGTGCAAAGCAAGTCGTTGGCGGAGCGCAGATCGGACACTTGCCATCAGCAAGGCTGATGAGATGCCGTGTCCGGCAACATCTCCCACTACTACGCCTAATTTTTGACCGTGTTTTTCTTTAAACTTAACGAAATCAAAATAATCGCCCCCCGTCTCATCACAATATATACTTTTGCCGGCGACATCCAATCCTTCGATTTTAGGATTATCTTTTGGCAAAAGTATTTGCTGAATCTCTCGGGCTAATTCCAGCGATTGGCGCAGTCGATCCCGCTCTCGCTCTCTTTTCCGCAATGCTTCTTCAGCCAGTATCAAGGCAGTGATATCTTCATGGCTTACGACGACCCGAATGGGTTGCTTTTCAGCCACTCGAATGCACCTTAAATAATAAAAATGGCGCCCATCCGGTCCATGACAGGGATAATCGTATAAAAATTCTTTTGTTTCTCCTTTGATGACGGACCGAATTCCAGTGGCGACATTATGCGCATCCTTGGCCTCTTTGCCGGTGGTCGCATCGCACAGCTCCAGATAGTTCACACCAATGGAATCATTGGATCCTTTCATTTGATTAACCGTCGCATAATTTTGCCATGCCGCATTGGTTTCAATGATGACGCCGTTTTTATCCAAAATGGCGATATTAGCAGAAAGGGAATTTAAAATCGTTTTTGCTAAGGCCTCTGAGAATTTAAGCGCCTCATTTTTTGAACGGTTATCAGGTTTTTTATTTTTCATATTTTCTCTGCAAAAAATTGCAGCCGCCGAAACGCGGTGCGTCCGGAAGCGCTGATTTGAGGATCTGTAGATCCCGAGCAAACCATTTTAATTTGTATAGCTCATGGTAACCACCACGGCAATATTGCAGTATAAATAAATAGGGATTCCAGTGTCAAGATAGAGGCGGCACCTGCAGACAATCCATAGACTCTATTCGGATACGGTGTGGTTTTTGACAGCGTTGAACAAATGAGACCTCCATGCTATTACTGGATGGTTTATCTCTGACATTGACGTTGTAAGAGAACAAACCTGAACGCTCAGTTTAACGTTTAAACAAAAAACATACAAAGGAGAAACACATGAAAGCCATAGTTGCAAAAAGTGGCAGCGACGCCCAAGACGCCGGTGCTTATAAATTGGAAGAGCAGCCAGTACCAGAGCCGGGGGCACAGGATCTTCTGGTTCGCGTCATTGCCATCGGGATGAATCCAGTCGATACGAAAGTTCGCCAACGATCAGAAAAAGATGGCGTGCTTGGCTGGGATGTTTTTGGCATTGTCGAAAAAACCGGCGATGGTGTGACCGGATTTAAAGCGGGAGATAAGGTCTTTTATGCGGGCGATATTACCCGACCAGGGTGCAATAGCGAATACCATCTGGTGGATCAGCGCATAGCCGCGCTGGCGCCTGAGAAACTCTCACCCGAAGACACAGCGGCAATGCCGTTGACGTCGATAACGGCCTGGGAAGGGTTATTTGATCGCCTGGGTTTTGTCCCGCAAGCAGGGGCTAACGCCGGTAAAAGCATTCTGATAATCGGTGGTGCGGGAGGCGTTGGTTCCATAGCCATACAGTTAGCGCGCTGGGCTGGATTGAAAGTGTTTGCGACCGCATCAAGGGCGGAAACAATTGATTGGTGTAAAAATTTAGGTGCTGACATTATCCTGAACCACAGAAATAATCTCTATGAAGAGCTAAAGGCAACCGGAACCGATTCGGTTGACGCCATCTTTTGTACGACGCAAATGGAACGGCATTGGAAGGCGATGGCCGAATGCATCCGCCCTCAGGGTCATATCGTGCTTATCGATGACCCGGTCAATGCGGTGGACATCACCGTGTTTAAATTCAAAAGCGTCGCTATTTCCTGGGAATTTATGTACACCCGATCAATGTTCCAAACGGATGATATCTCCGAGCAGGGGAAATTGCTTGCGACTGTAGCCGGGTTGTTGGATGAAGGTACCCTTGTGACAACACGCCAGAAAACCTTCACGGGTTTGACACCTGAGAATATCCAGGCAATGCACATAAAGCAGGAGAGTGGAACCATGATGGGCAAACAGGTTCTGGTACTATAGTCATGCATAGGAAGCCCTGGTTTTAGGCAAAGGGTGGATGATTTCGGGACAGAATGCAGAGCATAATAGCTGAAGGCACAGAGTGAGGGAGACAAAACCGTGCAAAAAACAATTCTTGTTACTGGTTCGACCGACGGCATCGGGTTGGAAACCGCCATGATGTTGATTTCGCTGGGCCACAACGTTTTGTTGCACGGGCGTAGCTCGGCAAAACTGAAGGAAGTGGAAAAAACGCTCTCAGCGCTGCCGGAAGGTGGACGAGTTGAAAGCTACGTGTCTGATTTATCGCGGATGGCCGATGTAGAGGCCTTTGCGAAGGCTGTCACTGAAAAGCACGCCAAATTCGACGTGCTCATCAACAACGCCGGTGTCTATCGCTCAGCCGAGCTCGTCACGCAGGACGGGCTTGATGTGCGGTTTGCGGTCAATACCATTGCACCCTATTTGTTGACGCAACGGCTTTTGCCACTGCTTGGAGCTTCCGGACGGGTCATCAATGTCTCCTCGGCGGCTCAGTCTGCGGTAGATCCGGAAGCGCTGGCCGGACGGGGCAGGCTGTCCGACGGTGCAGCTTATGCGCAAAGCAAACTGGCACTTAACATGTGGTCACGCAGCATGGCGCTTTCGTTGGGGGATGACGGCCCGGCGATCATTGCCGTGAATCCCAGGTCAATGCTTGGCAGCAAAATGGTCAAACAGGCTTATGGCGTGGCCGGCGGCGATCTCCGCATCGGCGCGGATATTCTCTGCCGCGCGGCTCTGTCAGATGATTTCGCAGTGGCTTCCGGCCAGTATTTTGACAATGACATCGGTCAGTTTGCCTCGCCCCATCCCGATGCACTGAACACACAAAAATGTGAAGCAATTGTTCGTAGTATCGAGGCGGTTCTGGCCCAAATAACACAAGCGGATGGAAACCGAATCGGATGACCAGCGCACAATGATTGCGTTGTCTCACGCAAATGATTAGAATGAGCAATAAATGAGGACAATAAGAAATATGAGAATGTTTCTATCAATCGCATTTGCAAGCATCGTAACCGCCTTCACCAGCATGCAGGCCGCATCCGACAGCACCGCTCCGAAACCAGCAGCCAAGCCAACTTTTGAGGTTGTCCTGACGTCCGATGTCAAGTGGACCCCGCTAAACCCCCTCCGCGGTGACAAGAGCCCGAAGGCCGGTACGCTTTGGGGCGATCCCGATCGCAAGTTCCCTGTGGCGACAGGCTTTCTCGTTCAGTTTGCGGACGGCTTCTCGTCACCACCTCATATTCACAACATTACCTACCGCGGCGTGGTTATTAGCGGCCTCGTTCACAACGATGATCCAAATGCCGCTAAGATGTGGATGCCCACTGGTTCTTTTTGGACGCAGCCGGCCGGGGAAGTACACATTACCGCTGCCAAGGGTCCTACCAATGTGGCGTACATAGAGATTGATAAAGGTCCGTATCTCGTCCTTCCGCCCAAGGAGGCATTTGATCGTAGAGAAAGACCAATCAACGTCGACGCATCGAACATCGTTTGGGTCGATCCGCCCGGAGCGCCAGCCTCTGCCAAAGGACCAAAGGTCGCCTTTCTTTGGGGCAAACCGCAGGACGGTCAGTTGAACGGGACCCTTGTCAAGCTACCGGCCGGATTTACTGGGAAGATACGCAGCCACAGCTCAAGCTTCCGTGCTGTAGTGATCCAGGGTCGACCGCAGGTCCAGGTGCCGGGCGAGACCGACGCCATGACTCTGGAGCCGGGCAGTTATTTCAGCTCGAAGGGCGAGGCGGTGCATCAGGTCTCATCAGAAGCGGGAGAGGAGAGCATCATTTATGTACGCACGCAGGGCAAGTTCAACGTCATTGCGGCCCAGCCCAAGATGTAACCGCGATGCCGGGGTCAAATCTTAAACAATGAATTATGCTTTAAAATTCTGGGCCGGTGTCTAAAAACAATATAATATCAAATGGTTGATTATTAACTGATTAATATGTAATCAACAACTGTCGCTGACATCCATTTGATATTAAAAACCCTATGCGGTTCCATTTCTCTATTTTTCATATAGTTATAAAGTTATGGCAGTGTTATTCAGCATTTTTTATCGGATCTACAAATTCCCCCTAATACACATTGCATCAACTTTAGGAGTCCTCTTTGTACTGTATGTAAAAGAACTTATGTCCTGTAACGGAGGATATTATGAAACATGAGAATGAAAACACCGTCAACCTGAACACGGGACTCAAACGCCGAGAGTTCATGGCTATGCTGGCGGGCTGCACCGCCGGGCTGATGGTGCCCGGCATTTTCCACAGCGCTGGAACGATTGCGGCGGCCACCGCCTCCTCTGACCGGCTGGGCAAACTCCTGCCCCTGCGCAAGCTGGGGTCTTCCGGTCCGGTCGTGACCAACCTGGGCGTGGGCGGAGCTCATGTGGGGAGTGCCTCGGAAAAGGACGCACAAGCCATCATCGAAAAAGCCTTGGAAGAGGGGGTGCGCTTCTTCGACAACGCCCCTTTCTACAGCGGTGGAAAAGCAGAGGAACGCTATGGAAAATTCCTCACTCCCAAATTCAGGGACGTTTCCTTCATCATGACCAAAACCTTGGCCACAAACAGGAAGAGTGCCCTGAATGACCTCGACAATTCCCTATCCCGCATGAAGACCGACTACGTGGACCTATGGCAGGTGCATGCCCTTGGAAGCCCGAGGGATGTGGCAGAGCGCGTCCAAAACGGTGTGCTCGACGCCTTTCTTGAGGCCCGGAAAAAAGGCAAGGTCAGGAACATCGGCTTCACCGGCCATGAGTCCTACAAAGCGCACCTCAAGATGCTGGAGGAGCTTAAAAAACGGGGTGTGAAGATGGTCTCCTCGCAGATGCCGGTTAACCCCGCCGACCCCCACTACGAGAGCTTCGTCACTCATGTGGTGCCCAAGTGCGTGAAGGCGGGCATTGGCGTGCTGGCCATGAAAACGCTGGCCGACGGTCGTTTCTTCGGTGGGAACAAGGGTTGGCGTCGCACGAATGTCTCGGTCAAGCCGATAATACCGGCGATTCTTTCCGTGGAGGATGTCTTCGGCTTCGTGTGGTCTCTTCCCGTCACCACCCTTGTCAGTGGTATGGAAAGCGTCCAACAGGTTTCCCAAAATGCTGCCCTTGCGCGCAAAACATGGAACTGGAACCAGGCCGAACGCCAGAAGCGCATCGACGCGGTGGCCCCCATCGCCGGACCGGATCTCGAGTTCTATAAGAGCTTAATTTAGAATTCTTGTCGAACCAAGATAAGTAATCGAAAGGGGGGCTATTTCATCACTATAGTCTTTTGTTTGCGAAGGCTTTTGCGGAATGGGATTTTAAATATTTTTTAAAAATGGCGGCTTTTTGGGGACAGCTAAAGGTTATAGCAGTTTCAATTCATCAAGGGCGATATCTTGAAGTGTGCTGGACCTGACCATTGTTGTGGGCTTTTAGCCTTATTTAACATCTACAGCTATTGAATACTATTCCATATTAATTTATCCGGCTTTTGTAACTTGCTTGGTCAATTTTATATTTTTAAGACCACCGATGTTATATCATCTTCTATTTTCGCATCACCTATAAATTTATACAAGATGGCAAAAATTGCATCAACAATTTGCCCTGCGTCTGAAGAGGAGTTTTGTCGAATTGCATTTAGGATTGGCTCTTTACCTAACATTTCTCCCTTTTTGTTTCGTGCCTCCCAAATTCCGTCTGTACTAAGAAAAATGATTTGACCATTTGAAAAATCAGTTTTTTTATAATCCTCATAGATCCAATCGGCATCCACACCAAGTGCTATTCCCGATCCACCAAGCTCACTGAATGAATCTGAACCAGGATCATAAACAAAGCCGGGATCATGTCCTGCTCGTACCCATTCGAGTTGCCTTGATGCAGTGTCAAGAGCCAAAAAAAACATTGTCATAAATTGTCCGGAATCTTCAACATCTTTAACCAGTTGACGGTTCACATCAGAAATGATCCTGGCAGTGCTGCCCGGTAAAGATGCCCGCTGCCGCAAAGAAGAACGAACAGTGGCCATGAGTAAAGCCGAGGGAATACCATGTCCCGAAACATCGCCAATTGCCACCCCAATTTTCTGCTTATCAGCATCCTCAATAGATATAAAATCATAATAATCACCACCGGTTTCATCACAGTAGACGCTTTTGCCTGCTATATCGAATCCATTAACTTTCAGATTACTTTTTGGAAGAAGATTCTGTTGAACTTCCCTGGCCAAATTAAGAGATTGCTGCATTCTTTCCCGTTCAATGAGGCCTTTGGTCATTTCATTGATTGCATCACCTGTATACCCAATTTCATCATTGGAAAAAACCTTAACTCGTTTGTCAAAGCGACCGTTTTTTATCCTACGAAGAGTGTGAATAATGTCCCGGAAAGGGATGCTCAGGTTGCGACTTACCAAGATAGTCAAACAAATGCCGACCCCGATAAAAATCAATGCATTGATATTGATCGCCGGTTGTAAATTTGCTAGCGCGAGGGCAGGTTCGTGTTGACTTCCCAAGAATCTGTTCAGAATCAAGATTATGCTGATCAGGGGAATCAGATTACATGCAAAAAGTAGGGCTACCAGGCGGGTTCGGATTCTAATTCGCAGCGTTTTCGGAATGGCAGAAAGACCGCCGTCTGGAAAGAAATACGGCGCCAGCCGCTTTTGCAACAAGTGCTCGAGCAGAAAAAAAGCGACGGTGACAGTGATCAAGCCAATACCCAGACCATTATACAAGCTGCGTTGAACCAGCTGTGTTCCAGAATCATAAGCCCAATGAATCGTAGACCAAACAATTGCCCACAGGACCCAGATACCAAAATCCAGTGCGATTAAAACAAATGGCTCGTTTAGCAACCGCTGCCGAGCTTTTAATTTAAGATCTTGAGGTATGGATGTGCGCCTGGACAGGGCATTTAGGTAATGGCGGATAGGTTTTTCATATAGCAATGTCATCACAATAACGAAAGTAAATACAAATGGATCAAAAAGCGCATCAGTCCAATAGATGATAGGATTGTCAAATAACTCTTTGGGAAACGGCTCAGCTATACGTATCAAAGCGATTGCCAAAAAAACACCGATGAAGTTGGCAATACAGTTAGCAACGAGCATTTCGTTTTTGAGTTGGAAAAGTTTTGCTTTTTTCATGATTCGATCTCCTCTAATCGGAGAATTTAAAACCAGCAGGAGGGAAGGAACTGTTATACAATTTAATAGGTATGAATAACAGCGAGAAAAATTCGACTAAAAAATAAAAGGAATAAGCATTTTTGTATTGGCGGTATAGCATGTGTATTCATTACCATATTTATCCTTGAGATAATTTTCCTTCAAGGGGATTAGAATAGCCATAAAGAATAATGCCATTGCAATGGGTACAATTAGAAGTTGAATCTGACGGGCGACTGTTGCTAGCCCAGCGAAAAGTACGATATCTCCGAAATAGTTAATGTGACGAGCGTATTTGAATAACCCGCCCGTGTATAAATGGCCGGCGTTTTCTTTCTTTTGTTTCCACGAAAAGCGAAAATATTCAGAAGCTGTATTTAAAAATGACCCTGTAAAAAACAGCAAAATGCCGACCATTTCTATCCATCCTATTGAGCCAGTATAATTTCCGCTTTCATACGCAATAAAAGGAAATATCCATGGCATGATGTTCGCAATGACAAATGCCTCGCCCCAATACATTTTGCGCTGAAAGAAGACAAATAAGGTGAATAACAAGCGTAGGAAATAGATGCTCATACAAGATAGGATGAGGATGTTCCTTACAAGATCTCCGTTTATTTTGTAAGGCTTTAATAAAGGCAACATTTTGTCGACACTGGTGAACATCAGATAGCCAGAGATATATATGGACCCGAGGATTGCTACCGCAATAAACATTTTTGGCAAGTAAGATTTATCGTGTATGTTTCGGAATATCATATTATTGCATTAAGGGTATTACTCAGGCCGGAATGTATGAGTTTTCTATAGAGTCATGCCATAGTACATACTGTGGTGTGAAGAAATAATGCGAAACTGAAGACTTCGCTGATGAATCTTCAATTCCCAAATACAGAAATATTGAGAGTATCAAAGGTTTACCGAGTTTACAGATATTCCGTTAAGAAGTAACAGAAGTAGTATTACCAGCCATAGATTTGTCATACAATAACTTTAAGCCATTTATTTTCTTTAATAATGGTGAAAAAATTGCAAGTCGGGTTATATATGCCAAAACATATAAAACATATATAAAAACATATTTGAACATTGTCATGCTCAAAGGTTTGGCTCCGGATATGATATCAAATACGGTTAAACTTGAAAGAATTGAACCACCCAAAAAAGAATGAATGTAGTCTGCATAACGTGCAGATGTGGCTTCGCAATGGAGCGTAGCGGAATTGGGATAACCTCCATCTAGCCTGTTGGCAAATCCTTTTGTTACTTCTCTTGCGCTGCCTGAAGGGCAGCCACATCCCTGAATGACAGCTACTCGAATTCGATCGTTGCAGGCGGCTTGATGCTGATATCGTACGCCACCCTCGACGCACCGGTGTGCGCGGCAATTTTCTTGCCTATCTCAAGGAGCGCCGCCGCGTCTATCCGGACCGGATGCGCCAGCTTCGCGGCCGCGCTCTCGACCGCCCGCATACCGACGACATACCTGATTTTCGGCGCATCGTTCTCGCAAAGTTCGAGAAGAATGCGCGGAAGCTCGAGCTTACTCCACGCCTCGACACAGAGCGCATTCAGTTTGTCATAGTCGATATCGCCGTCGACCTTTATCCACGAGACAGGTTTATAGATAGGAATCTCGGGGCGCGTTCCCTCATCGGGGACGACCGTCGTCTGGCTATCCATTTTGAAGCACTCCGCGTTGGTGCCGAGAGTGCTGCGGGCCAGGTCTGCCAGGTCCGGGTCGGGTTCCATGTTCGGGTCGAGCGCCATTCCGAAGTACTGAAAGGGCGTCCGGATGCCGGTAGTTTCGTCGTAAAGGTAGGGCCTACCGTGTTTCTCAGAGTAGTATTTCTCAGTTTCCTGCTCGATGATGTCGGAGGCGAGCTGGCTCGTACGGAGCTTCTCTTCAGTGAATTCGCCGACAGTTCTGACGATTTGCGCGGGACCGGGACAGGGGATCCGGTGCGTGAATGACGGAGGGAGGTCGAGGTACTCGCCGACCTTCCTTACCTGAGGCTTCGCGAGCGACGCCAGCGGCTCGATCTTCCCGACAGAGTAATCCCAGCCGACGTTATGCTGGCTCTTGAAGCCACCTTCGGTTTCGATAATGTCCGGTGCGATCGTGCCGTCCGCGATCCAGGAGGCGCCCACCTGGCCAATATGCCTGTCTGATACTTTCCTATAGTTGCCGATAAACGTCTTGCGTTTCTGCTCACCGTCGGAAAGCCCCACCAATGGCGGGAGAATCTCGTCCTTCACTTCCAGAACTTTGAAATTCAGTTTGCTGAAGATCTCACGCGTGACTTCCCCCTCGGGCTTGCCGTTTATGAGGCGACGGCAACCGTCTTCGATGAAGAACGCATGTAGGTCTTTGCCGACGATACGGTCGAGGAGAAAAGCGGCGATCGTACTGTCGACACCCCCGGACGCGGAGAGAGCGATCTTCTCACCCGGTTTCACCAGGCTTTTCACCCATGAAATTGCTTTCTCAACAAAGTCCGCAGGATTGAAATCTGCGGGATTCTCGGGAGTGGCGTAATTAAATCTGTGCGTCTGGATCTTGTTGGCCTGAGTCGACATGTTGCCTCCTGTCTGGATGGGTGGATTTGGTTGTTGTAATGGTTGTCCGCGATATTACACGAATGCGTATCGAAATAGAGACTTAACCTGTATATCAACTGCAAATCAATGCTTTTTGCAGACTATGATTTTCATAGCTTTGATACGGTATATTGATTCATCGGCAAAGCGTGCGACAACCTGGGCGTCAAAGGTGTTGACATTTATGGTGGGGCAAAACATTAGTCGGACCTTTGATTATCTCAATCAGTAGTTTCAAGAATCCTGGATTTTTATTGAATAAATCCATTCATTAAGATATACGGGAACAATTGGGTTTGTCATTTTTTCATAAGTATATAAAACAATTAAAAAAGGAGATTTGTCATGCCGATTTGTCACGAAATGAAGGAAGGCGATGTGTATTTTTGCAAATTGTGTGGATTAGAATTAAAAGTTGAAAAAACCTGTAGTTGCGGAACTGGTGAGGATGCCTGTACAGTGCCCCTTCAGTGTTGTGGTCAGGATATGACAAAGAAGTAGTGGAAATCTTCGATCTCATTGATTCTCTCTAAAAAACACACTGCCATCAAAGCGGAGGATTAAATTTCTTCCGCTTTTTCATTATGAAACCCCCAGGGCCTCCTTGCTTGGGGTGAGCGTCATCCTCGTTCCCTTCAGAGGGATGTCTTCCATTTAATTGATACATGAATCATTCTGGTATGGGTTTTAATCCTCAATAAGCGAGGACTATCGGTAATAGTCGTCGTTTGGTATATTTAAGCAACTGATTCATTCAGCAAAATACTGTCCTGGTGTTTTGCCAAGCGCTTTCTTAAACATAGAAATAAAAGCACTCGGGCTATCATATCCAAGTTCTATTGCTACCGTTGTGACCGATTCTTTCATGCCCAAACGTTTCAGCGCTTCCAGGATCCTAATCTGCTGCCGCCATTGACCAAAAGTCATCCCAGTTTCTAAGCGAAAGTGTCGGGCTAATGTCCGCCCGGTTGCACCGACCATTTTTCCCCAATCTTCCAACCTTCGATTGTCCGCGGGGCTATTGGAAAGGCGTTTGTATATCTTCTTTAACCTGACATCTTCTGGGATTGGAAGTTCCAACGGGGCAATTCTCATACTTCGGATTTGATCCAAAATCACCGTCAGCAACCTTTCTTCAGGGCCCTTTAATGGATAAAGACGCGGCACGGATATAGCGTGGAGTATGAGTTCTTTTAGCAAAGGAGTTACAGCGATAACGCAGCACTTTTCAGATGGACCCGAAAAAAAGGTCGGATCAATGTATAGCGTACGCATGGACAATTGATTTGATACATTTATTTGATGATGAGTGTGCGCCGGTATCCACACAGCGCGAAGAGGTGGCACAACCCAAATGCCGCTGACGGTTTTCACAGTCATCACCCCTGATGATGCGTACAACAATTGTGCTCGGGCATGCTGGTGGTAGGGGATCAAATACCCAGGTGGAAACTCTTTGGCCATTGCAACGATGGGCCGGGGAACACTGACAATATCCTCTACAGGGTCTGGAGATGCGGATTTTGTCCTTTTTGCGGCATATTTTGTCTTCATAGCGCAAGAAAGATAACATCCTTATAAGCTATGATCAATCATAAATAGAATTTGGATGATAAAAAATGAGGATTCGAAAATGAAACACCGACAAATTGGGATATTATCCGCTGGACATCTCGTGACCGATATAAATCAGGGAGCTCTACCTGCCTTGTTGCCTTTTTTTATTGTCGCCTATGATCTTTCCTATGCAGCTGCAGCCGGGATCGTTTTCGCCGCAAACATGACATCAAGTATTGTCCAGCCGCTGTTTGGGCACGCAGCGGATCGATTTTCGAAGCCTTGGTTATTATCGGCAGGCCTATTGGCGGCCGGAATGGGTCTTGCCCTATCAGGGATATTTAAAAGTTATCATTGGATAATGTTTTTAGCTATCGTTAGTGGGATAGGCATTGCAGCATACCACCCAGAGGCGGCACGACTGGTCAATTTTGCAGCCGGATCCAAGAAGGGAACCGCAATGAGTTTTTTTGGTGTTGGCGGCACAATCGGTTTTGCCATCGGGCCTGTTTTAATTACGGCTGCTCTAATTCAATGGGGATTAAAAGGAACGCTTGTCCTTATCGTGCCCGTGTCCATTATGGCTTTAATTATGACCTGTCAGTATTCGACGTTTGAATCTCTGGAGGAAGATCGAAATCGGGACCGGCGTGCTCCGGACGCAGATGATTTTAAAGATAACTGGGGTGCATTTTCACGGTTAACCGTTGCTATCATCGGTCGTTCGATAATTTTTTATGGATTAAATACCTTTATTCCGATCTATTGGATTAACGGATTGAATCAATCCAAAGCAGCTGGAGCCATGGCACTGTCGATTTTTGCAGGCTCGGGAATACTTGGTAATTTGTTAGGAGGAAGTTTGGCCGACCGATTAGGGCAAAAAAACGTCATGCTGCTCGGTTATTTGGGCCTAACAATATTTCTACCCATATTAATCTTCGTGGAGAATGTACAGTTGGCAACGCTATTATTGATCCCGATAGGGTTGATGCTCTACGGGACCTATAGCCCATCAATTATTTTAGGGCAAAATTATCTCCCGAATCGTGTTGGACTTTCATCGGGTATTACCCTTGGGGTTGCAGTTGCTATTGGGGGTGGAGCCGCACCGATTATAGGAAAAATAGCCGATCTTTATGGAATTTGGTTCTCACTGACTTCGATCGCTTTTTTGCCAATACTTTTCTGTGCAATCGTATTGAGTTTACCTAATCCTCAAAGAGCGCAATAGAAAAAGTTGTCAGATTGATCAACATTATATCAACAAATCTTAGAATGATTCCCCTCAACATAAACATAAATGACTCCGGCACGACACCGGGATTTTTTATTGCCAAATTCGCATATCTGCAATAAGGGTGATGTCGTGATATTCTCATCACAAGTCCAGCAATCTTGGTTTTCTGTGATTGTATCCCAAGTTCTACTCTGGCAAGATTTCAGCTTATTTAATTTAAAGGGATGCTGTGGTTGTCATCCGGGGTGGTGCGGCATGCTGCCTAATAAACTCCGACCTGCACACAGGGTCAGGCTTTTATATGTTGCATTACACAGGGTGGTTTTTTTAAAGAACACCATAGCATTTAATATTTTCATTTGGGCACGTCATTATAATTAAAACTTAGTATATGAAGACAATTTTTCTGATCCTCACACCCATTAGCCTTGTAGACAGCACTTCAATCATTCCACTGAGTATTTTGCCGCTTATTATATTGCTTTCGGGCAGACGCCCGGTCCTGGGCTCAGTAGCGTTTCTGACGGGGATTTATG